>JBJHCD010000434.1:0-5611 GCA_050485845.1 Pirellulaceae bacterium
CGCGCCGTTCGGTTCATGCAGGCTCTCATTAGCGTCCCTGAGTGTTCATCAGCGGTGCCGTTGCCGAGTTTACTTCCCTGCTGGGCGTGCATGTTGTGCCGGGGCGGGCGAGGGATGCCCTGGGTACACGGCTTCCGCTGCCCGGCCAATGGACCCCATGAGAGACATCGGATCGACCTCGGGACATCCAACCCGGATTGGAACGTTCGGGCCCTGGGAAAGCGCCACACGGCCGCTGACCGACAGGAAACAGAAGCCCGGAAAATCCCCGTATGCAGTGGGGGAGAAAAGAAAAGTGGTCAGGGGCGGGGTCGAACCGCCGACACACGGATTTTCAGTCCGTTGCTCTACCAACTGAGCTACCTGACCATCTCACTGCTCGATCCAAATCCAAGGGGAAGCGAGGGAGTAGGCGGATCGGTCACCCCCTCCACTTCCAAGCGTCGGTGAATGGAATTTTCCCTTCACCGCGGCACTCGCGATTTTCACCAAGTCTCATTTCCTCATGGCTAAGGCCCGGCGACGCGAACTCCCGTTGGACGGCCCCTAATATAACAACCCCGAGCGAAACCAAAAGCCCCAGTCTGAATTGCGACCCCCCAGTCCGCCGATTTTGATCGGGGAATTATTTTTTGGAAGCCACTGGTGGGGGATCGCTCCCGCAAATTCCCGCCCGGTAAGGACTTCCGATCGCGGGATTTGTTGACAAGCAACCAGGGCCTCATTAGGATCAATCAGTAGTGGGGGGGTGAGTGGATGTAGACGTTGGACGCACAATATATTGCGCCCATTCGGGTACCCTCGTCTCCCGAAATCGCTCTCCTTCCCAATGGCCCCCGCCGCCTTAACGGGCTCGCCCTCATCGCCTTGCGGCCGAGTCCCGAACTGCGTCCACCACGCCGAAGTGCAATTCCGCCCTTCGGTAGCCATGGGCGCACCGACCGGGATTTCTCGAACCTTATCGCCCCCGCGAGGGGCTTATGGATTGGTCTATACGTGAGCACGTCCAGTACTCGTTCCGCGTCCCCCTCGCGGGCTCCCGCCCGTATGCCCCTTCCCACCGATATGCGGGTCGGCCGGTACGAACAGGCCGCCGGGGCCTTGGTGACCGCGTTGGTCATGGTGGGGACCACCGCCCTGATCCTGTTCCTGATCTGGTTGATGTCGGTGCTGGTCTTTCGCCGAGTTCCCTCGGCGATCCAGATGATCGAATACCCGGGACGCGGCGATCACGCCGAGGGGTTCGAACGGGATCCCGATCCTCCCGGGCTGGATGAGATCGAAATCGAGATGGACGAACCCCAACTGGAAGCCGCCCTGGAACCGGTGACCGATCTGGCCTCCCAAGTTGCCGCCTCCTTCGACCTCATGGCCACCGACTCCATTGCCACACAGGAAGGAACTGGACGAGGTGATGATCGGCCTCCAGGACCCCTGGGCGAAGGGGAAGATGTCATTCCTCCCTGGGAACGATGGGAATTCCAATACTCCTCCTCGAACATCGATGTCTACGCCCGACAACTCGACTTTTTCAAAATCGAACTCGGGGCCGCCGGCGGAGCCCGACATATCGACTACGCCTACAATCTCGCTCAAAATCCCCCCAACCGGCGCGAAGGGCCCAGTCAAGACGAGAAGCGGATCTACTTCACCTGGAAGTCGGGCCGCCTGCGGGAGTTCGATATCCAGCTGCTCCAGCGAGCGGGGATCTCGACCGGTGGGCGAATTGTCATGCAATTCATTCCCGAGGAAATCAACGAAACCCTGCATGCCCTGGAATTCGAAAATGCTCCCGATCGTTCCCCCAAGGAATGGTTGCGCACCGTGTTCGGCGTCCGGCCCCGAGGGAACGGTTACGAATACTTCATCATCGAACAGACCTTTCGAGCTGCCCCCTCCTAACCGCAGCTTGAATTCCGCCCGGCGCCCCCTTACAACTCGCAACACGGACTCGGGAGCGTCATCGGTCTGACGGTTGCCCCTCCCCGGCAAGTTTTCTTCCCGAGCCTTTGATCTTCCTTTTCCCCGCGAGTGGAAGCACGCCGGTCCCAAGTTTCCTCATCATGACCCGATGCCGCTTGACCCGACACCGCTTGACCCGACACCGCTTGACCCGATGCCGCTTGACCCGATGCCGCCACGACGGATTCCCGCTTCCGCCGCGTTCCCAACTTCTTCCTTTGTTTATCCAAGACACTCCCAGAACTTGAGCAGACCCACTCATGGACATCAGTAGCGTTTACGCCATTGTCGGTAACGTCACCTATCTGGCTCTCTTTGCCATTGCCGCCTGGGGTGCCTACAGCGTGGTGATGGTCTGGTCCCGCATCGGAATGCAGCGATTTAAGACCGAAGAAGAGCAAGATGAGTTGCTGGGGACGATTGAGTCCAGTCTCTATGAGGGAGATTTCGATCAGGCGTATCAACATTGCGAGGGGGACCAGCGAGCCATCTGCCGGCTGGCCGCCATGGCAATCGATAATCGGCGGATCGGTTTCGACAAGGTTCGCCAACTGCTGCTCGATCGTTTCCAACGCGATGTGCTGGAAGACCTCGAGACTCGAATCAGCTGGGTCAATACGGTCATCAAGGCCGCTCCCATGATCGGACTTTTCGGTACCGTGCTCGGCATGATGGGGGCCTTCGGAAAACTTGCGGCGGCGGAGAACGTGCAGCCCGATCAGTTGGCCGAGGATATCAGCCTGGCCCTAATCACCACCGCCAGCGGTTTGGCCATCGCGATTCCCCTGGTATTGGCGGTCACCATGATCAATGTCCGCATTCGAAAGCTCGAAGATCTCGCCTCGGGTGGTCTGACTCGCTTTCTAGAAGCGTTTCGTTATGCCTTGCATGGCGGTTCACGATAAGGGCTCGCGGCATGCAACCGGACCATCAGCTCCATACCTACGAAAGCTCGGGTGATCCTTCATCCGGGGCGGATTCGTCGGCCAGTGACGACATTGCGATCAAGCCGCGCAAGACCGCTCGAGACGAAGCCGAAATGGACATCACCCCGATGATCGACATCACCTTCTTGCTGCTGATCTTCTTTCTCGTCGCTTCCAAAATGGACGCCGCCGGAGATGTCATGCTTCCGAAGGCCGAGTATGGAACGGTGGTGGCGGTCGATGAGTCGGTGGTGATCACCGTGGCGGAAGGGGGAGCGGACGGGCGAGCCCGGATCTTTAAGGGAGACACCACCGATACGGCTCAGCAACTTCGCTCCGCCGACTTGGCGGATCAAGAGGAAGAAATGGTCGCTTACCTGGAAGAAAACTTGATCGGCAAGAAACGCTACGTGCTGATCAAGGCGGCCCGAGGGGTCAAACGCCGCGAGGTGGCTCGAGTTGAAGAGGCCGCAAGCCGAGTGGAACAGGCCCAGTCCCTCTATCTCGCCGTCCTGGAAGAGGGATAAGGAGGGAGTGGATCATGTCGTTCGTCTTTGTCTGTCCCCATTGTGAAACGCGGCACCGAGCGGCCGACGCGGCGGAAGGGAGGCGAATTCGCTGCCCCGCCTGCCAACAAGTGGTCGAGGTAACTCGGGCCGACGGACACGAACAACTGGCCGCTGCCGCAACCGGGGAGGCAGAGCCCACGGGGGGCGTTCGGACCGTCACCCAATCGTCACCCTCGTACAGTGGCAGTGGCTCGCGACGGGAGGCACGGCCCGATCTCCCCTCCCCTCGCTCGGCACCGCCTCCCGGCCTGCCCTCCGAGCCACCTGTCCAATTCGGAGCGGAAAGAAAAAAGAGTTCCGAAGCCGAAATGGACATGACCCCCATGGTGGACGTCACCTTCCTGCTGCTGATTTTTTTCATGGTTACCGCCGCGTTTTCCCTGCAAAAATCGCTCGAAACTCCCAAGCCGGATCCGAGTGATCAGCCGAGCACGGAGGTAGTGGAGTCGATTGATGACAATCCCGACTACATCACCATTTTGGTGGACGAGAATAACACGTTCTATGTCAGTACGGTAGACTGGGAGAGGGAGTGTCCCACCCAGCAGGAGTTGCTGGTTCGGCTCCGTGAGGCCCGCCGAGGGGACGCGGCTGGTCGGCAGCCGACCAAGTTGCTCGTTCGTGCTCACGGCGACGCTTCACACGAGCGGGTTGTCATGGCACTGGACGCCGGCTCTTCCGTCGGAATCGAAGAAACACAACTCATGACCATTGAGGACGACTTCTAGCCGGCATCGCTCGGCCTGGAAGCAACGGCGAACAGTGGCTCCCCCGCGAGCCCGGCGAACAGACAAAGAGGAAAGTGTATGTCCGCGCGAGAATTTCTCGATCGGCTCGAAAACGATGGATTACTCGAACCTGCCATCATCGCGGACCTGCGACGTCAGGTTAGTGAAGCGAGCCGGGGCGTTTCCGCCGAATCGCTCGCGAAACTACTGGTGGACAATGGCCATCTCACTCGCTTCCAAGCTTCGAAAATCGTCGCCGAAGTGACGGCGCGGATCGAGGAGCGGAAAGCCGAGCAGGCGGCGTCGGCCGAGGCGCGTCGGGTCGAGACGGAACAGAAAGCCGCCGCGGCCGCCAAAAGCAAGGAAGAGGAATTGCTTCTCGGCTCGCTGGGCGACGAAGCCCCACCCCAGGATTCCCCCGCGACACCGAAAACGAAAAGTTCCTCGCCGGCGTCTGCCCGGACCGCTCGCCAATCCGCCTCGGCCCCCTCTCAGGCCACCGACCTGGTGGATGACGAAGATCTCGAGATGCTCGAGCCCCTCGAGCCAATCGAGTCGGTCGAGTCGCGTCCGCCGCGGGAGACTCGCGAGACGCGCGCGAACGCCCCTGCCTCGGCTTCCGCGACCTCCCGGGCTCCCGCCGCCAGTTCCCCCCCTGCCCGACCGCCAGCCCCCAGGGCCAACGTGCGGCCCCCTCCCCCGAAGCCGGCCTCGGAACCGGAACTTCTGGAGGAGGCCGATCTGCTCACTCCGATCGAGGAGTCCGGAAATCAGGATCCCTTCGGCGAGGTCGGACAGGCGTCCGGCGGTGGTCGTTCCTCCAGTCGCGCGGTTCGCAAGAAAAAGGGGCGAGATAATCCGTGGGACTCCCCCCTGATGCTGGTGGGAGGTGGTTCGCTGGTCCTGCTGCTTGTGGCCGTCTACGTCCTCTACAGCTCGATGACGCGCGGGACGGCGACCGAGTTCTTTGAATCGGCGGAAAGTGACTATCGAGCGGGGGCTTACGCCAACGCCATCGATACCTACGGCAAGATGATTCGGCGTTTTCCCAAGGATCCCAACGTCGGAAAAGCTCGAGTCAAGCAGCAGATGGCCGAGTTTCGGATGGTGGCCGAGGGGACCAGCGATCCCCAGCGGGCACTCGATGCCGCTCAGACCATACTCCCGCAAATTGAAAACGAGGAGGAGTTCGAAATCGTGCGAGGTGAACTCGCCACCATTCTGCCGGACATCGCCCGCGGTTTTGCCGATCGGGCTCGTAACGCACCAGACATCGAAACGGCCGAACAACTGCTGGCCAGCGTCGCCGAAGCGATGGAGTTGGTGAATAACCCGGCTTACATCCCGACCACCTTCCGGAAGGCACAAGTCGGCGTGATTTCGCAAGTCGAAGAATCCGTTGCCTTGGTCCAGCGCGATATCAACC
>JBJHCD010000435.1:0-5605 GCA_050485845.1 Pirellulaceae bacterium
GACCAGGAAAAAAAAGGTCGCGTCTGCGGGAACGGGGAAGTCGTCCCCTCAAGCTCCAGGAGTGGGCTCCGGGGACTCCTTCCCCAGCAGACGCTCCAGGGTGTTGGCTACTATAAGCCCGCCGCGCCAGCTAGGGTGCCCTGGGTACACGCCCCGCCATCCACCGCCCCGCGTACTAACGCCCCACCGCCGACCGGCCCGCATACCAACGTTCCACCACTCACCGCCCCGCGCAACACCCCAACCCCACACGTCCACGGGTTCCGAATCACTGGCCGAACAATACGGAGTGAATAAAATGTCATCGGCCGGTCTCCGCTACTCTTCTTCGAAGTCGCCACACGCATCCGACCACATCACGCTCAATGCGTGACCCGTGATTTGGAATCGAACCCCGTCCAAATGAACGTTCCATCCCCGGGTCGATCGGGGTGGCGGTACGGGTTCTCGCGGGACGCCCGGACATGCGGGGTTGGGTGTTGCGCGCGGGGTGGGTGATGGTAACGTTGGTACGCAGGGCACCCTAGCTGGCGCGGCGGGCTACGGACGTGCGGGTTTCAGCGTGATGCGCGGGGTCGGTGGGGGGAGATTGCAAAATAGGAGTTGTAGAATGCAAAATGCAAATTGCGTGCACGGACGCCGAGTCCGCAGTTGTCCGTCATTCTTCAGTTTGCACTTACTACTTCGCAATTTGCAATGTCGGACGATTTGACGCGGTTTGGACGATTTCGTACCGGCCATGATGTTCGCCAAGAGGCTAGAGAAATGTGGGTAAAGATCAGGGCTCGCTCCTCGGGCTGGTTTTTGCGGTGTCGCCGTCACCAGCCACCCCTTCGATTGCTCATCCTCCGCCGAACAGACTGGCGCTGCGCTCCAGTATCAGGAGCCCGCTGGAACCTCCGAGTGGAATCAAGAGAGCCCAAAGCACCCAGTCATTCTTCCAGTTCCGATAGACGCCCCACCGTGCGGAGTAGAGTTGAGTGATTTGCTGTTGCAGGACTCGCTCCGATGCGGCATCTCCCACCGCCCCGCGTTCCTCGGCGTGAAGTTCCAGCCAATTGACATACCCGTTCCGGAGTTTTTGAGCGGTCCATCGCAGCGCGAAGTAGTAGCCAAACGGAAAGGAGAGGAGAAAGAGCGCCAGAGGCAGGAGTGTTAAAGGAACTCCGGACCGGTCGAGCCAGGGAAAGCGAGCGGAAATGAGAACGATGGCGACGATCGCTGGATACAGCAGGCATTTTCCGATGGCGTCGGTTTGCCGCGCGATCAACTGCACCACGGCGATGGCCCCAAATCCCCGGGTAACGCATTCTCTGCAGTGATGGGGGACGGAAGCCAGTCGGGATTGGGGCCAGAGAGGTACTGCAGGAAACAAACCTTGAGAAACCTGGGCGGGTGGAACATGGACGAATACCCCCGGTCCCACCTCGGATGGTGAAGCACCGCCCTCGAGCGTCTCGTTTTTTACCAACGATCTTAATCGAGTGTAGTATTCCCGGATGAGGTGTACGATCAGGAAGTTCAGTGTGAGCAGAAAAACGACGGAGAATGCCAGCATCGCGCGACCGATTCCCCAGGAGACCGGACCGCGGGAGAAGACGGGAGGATAGTCCGTCAGGCAAAACAGAAACCCGGCTACTGCAAGCGAGATGACCACGTTCACGTAGATGGAACGGAAATCGCGAAACAGATCATCATGCAGAAAGATGGATCGCCACGTCTGGGGAAAGGCTTGAGATTCGATTTTCCGATTCACCCGCTGTAGCTTGACCTTGGTTCGTCGGAATACGAGATAACAAAACAGACACGACAACGTGACAGCCAGAGCGCGAATCAATGTGATCGGCCAGGAGCTGATGCCTTCGAAGAAGAGCACGGGGTCTCCCTGCCACGGGAGTTGGTAGTGGTCAAACGTGGCGAGGATCGCCAGCCCGAAGAGAAGTACCAGCGGACCGGCATACCAAGTCGAGAAGAATCGCCGATAACCATGTCGTGCGTTCAGGGGCATCTTGCTGGCCGGTGGAGGGTATCTGCCCGGCTCGGGGAAAAGGGAGATGATGATCGAGCGAATGCTGTGCTTGACTGACGGCACGAGGAAGGTGATCAGAAGGAGAATCAAGAGCGGGAGGTACGGTGGTATGCTGCCTTGAACCGGCTCCCGCACGATGAGGGCCAAGGAGAGGAGCAAGGCGAGGACGACCATGGGCGCGAACGGCTGATGGAGGAGTTGGTATCGTCGAACAGGGGCATTCGGTTGGTAAAGGAATTCCGACAGCAGCCGAAATGACTTCCTACCGCCCAGACAACGATCGAGCAGACTCATTGTGAACGTGGACTTGGTTGGAGACGTTCGGACACGATCCAGCAGAATGAGCAAGGAAACAACGAATCCCAAGAGATAGATCCACCACCAGATGGTCGGCATGAGGCCTCGGTTGTCCGTGACATGGACATCATCCACCGCGATGGGAGGGCCCTTCAACCGCTGCTGGTCATCCGTAGGCGACTCCGGCTCCGGCTCGGGAATTTCGGTATGTCGCACATGAGGGAGCGGATGGGGACCGGAATGGCCGATTTGGAACAGGAGTGGGTGAACGCCTTTGTGTTTCGCTTTCTTGTTCTGATCGTCGGAGTGATTTCGGTCGTATCCGGGTTTTCCGAGGTAGAGGTCGCTGTGACGTTTGGTCAGCTGCTCTTCGGAATCCTTGATTGCGGAGTATACCGCGATGTAGGCGGAGGTTTGCAGAGCATCTCGAAAGGGGGGCACGCTTTTCTGGATGGTATTTCCCGCCTTCAGCCCGAAGTGGGAGGCAACCAGGAGCCCCCGGGAAAACGGCTTTTCGGTCGGATGGGAAAGTTCCGAGTCCAAGTCGGTGGTAAAGAAATAGGCCTTGGGGAAATATCGCCGCAGACCTCGAAGAAGCAGCAGCTTGTCATAGACGTCGGAACCGAGAAGGCCGATGGCGGTGATTTCCGCCCCATTTCGCTTCCAGAGCGCATTCTCGCGTTGTAGCTCTTGTGCGAGGCGATCGATGTAGTCTCGTTGGGAGGAACCGGAGTAAGGGGCGCGATTCGACGGATCGGAATCGGGCTCCAGGTCGGCCTCCCTTTGGGAACGTGGCAGGGACTCCTGACCAAAATGTTCCCGGCTGGGAACAATCCCATCGAGACCGCGCAGGTACGTCTTGACTTCGACATTGCCGGGCGAATTGCCGGGCGAATTGCCGGCCGGCGCGTCGCGCCGGATCAGTTCCCGGAACACGTTTTGTTGGTTCCGGCCATAATTGGTATCCCGCTCGGTCAGCAGCAGAATGCGACGATTGCGGTACCGCTTGGTTGGCCAAGCGCCGCGGAGCTTTAGTTCATCGCGCAGTTCAATTGCCAGATCGAGGTCGTTTCCAATGACCGTTCGGACTAGCAGGCCCTTCTGTTTACGGGCTTGCTCGACAAACTGACAAAACGACAAGGGGGAGTACGACGAGCCGGGCTGCAGTTTGTCCGACTGTCGCGAGAATGCCGTGGCTCGATAGGAGAATAGGCTGGCTCGTTCTGCTCCGAATCGGTTGGCGTTGTCGGGAGTTGTTGCCGGATCGGACGTCGTGAGGTTTTCGTTTTCCGTCGTTCCGGCCTTTTCGGTCTTGGGGCGAGGCGAGTTGCCATTGTCGGATGATTCCAGCTGATTGGTCTGTTGGCTGTTTGGCTCGGGGCGAGGCTTCAGTTCCTGGTTCATCAAGTGCAAGATGTCGGACGAGGACGGCCCCAGAATGGTCAGATGAAGGTCCCTCCGTCGCTTGCCACATTGAAGGACATCGTGTAAGATCGATCGGTAAATTCGAGTCAAGGCGTCCAGCGGGGCTCGGCCCAGCCGATCCTCGTCGATCCAGAAGACCAGTACCTGTCGGACGGCGTGCTCCGGGGCAAAGTCTTTACTTGGCCGCAAACGGAGTTGGGAATCCGATCGTGCGTACAGCTTCACTGGAATGCGAAGCGTGGTGATCCGGTCGGCGGGGGGCGAAAGGGGAGTCGCGGGATTCCCAGGATCATACAGCAGGCTGCCGAGCTGATCGAAAATCGTCATGTTTCGCGGCGACCATCTCTGGTCCAGCTCATTCTACTTAAGAAAATCCATCCCGTCGAATTCGAGTTGCTCATGAAAGTCTTCCGGAGGGTTTCTTGTGTAGATGGGCGTATTGAGGTCGAAGTAGGTTAATCGCTTGGGATAGGAGAGCGCGAATCCTTGTTCGGTCAATGCCGAGGTGAGGGCATAGCGAATTCGGAGTCGAGTTTCATGGGTATCGCTATCCGAGCCGCTGGGAACGAGTGCGAAGAAGCAGAGCGTTTTGTCGAGGTGGCCATCGGCGGAGGGTTTGCGTGCGACTCGCCGTGAGAAATGCTCCTGAATGGTGGCCAGTCGCCGTTCGGCTCGCTCCTGCGCGGCCCGTGCGGCAGCATCGTCCGGGGTGACTTCGTAGGCGGTCAGGGGATCTTCCCAGGGTCGTGCCTTGACGGCGTCGAGTCCCGGCGAACTTTCCGGACGGCGAACTCCCTCGGTTCGGGGCACGAAGGGTCGAGCCGAATCGAGAGCGGGTCGAGCGCTGAGGGCCGTGATCAGCACTGCGCTCAGAGTGACCAGTCCTGGAGCGAGATAGTTGATGAGCGACAGACCGCTCAAATCTTTCTGGTCCATGTTTCGGACTCCCGCTACCCCAAGACTCCCGCACGACCCCTCCTGTTCCCAGCTCCCCGAAGCATCCTGGACAAATTACTCTGAAGGGTGGGGTTCCGCGGGTCAAGGAAAAACCGGCCTCGAGGCCGAAAAACAGTAGAAATTTCGGGATTCGTGTTGCCTGCAGGGGGGTTCGGCAATCATGGGACGAGGTATGCCGGAGGGACTTGGCCGAGTTGAAGACTCACTTTCAGGGAAAACCGCGCAATCTACTCCATTTAGCTTGAAACTCTAGCCCTTTGTGATTACTTCAGAATAGGGGGGCGAACCTGCCTGGTCCGGCATTCGGGCCGAATCAATTTCTCTCCGGGAGCTGGTTGATGGCTGTTGGTTGCGGAGGGCTGTTGGAGGAGGGCTGGGATAGGTTCGCGGAGGAATGGGAGTAGTCCAGCCATATAGGCTGAATGGGCTTCGTGCGATCTCGTTGTCGCCTGTTCGTGTCTAGGTGTTTTCCTGTCATTCCCCGGCAGATCCCCATTTTGTGACCTAGATTTCCTAGGTCGCCTGTTGCTCGCACGATACCTCGAGAACGCACGAATCAGTTTGGAGTGGAATCCCATGATGAGTTCCTTACCGGTGGTATTACTGGCCACCACGGTGTTCACGGTCGGAGGTCTCAGAGGGCCGGCCAAGCATCAGCATGGGCATGCTAATTTTCTGGGGCATCGGTGTCTCCCCGGATGGTATGAGAACGACCTCGGGTTCCTCCGCTGGCAAGATGGCGCGGAGGCGTATGGTGAGCAAGATTCGGCGTGGCCGGGGCCTGAACTGGAACTCGAGTTCACTCACCAATGTCATCCCCAAGATGAAGGTGAGATTTCACCTTTCCGGCTCAGCAGTCTCGACCATCCTTCCGTCTGGACTCCGATCCCGCTGGGA
>JBJHCD010000436.1:0-5605 GCA_050485845.1 Pirellulaceae bacterium
CAGCTGCCCTTGTTCGAACAAACGGAGAGTGGTGCCGTCCGCCCGCTCGACACTGGGTCGCCAGCCGGCGTCGAGCATCATTTCGAAATGACCTTGGGAGGAGACATGTCGAATCAAGGTGAAGGGGGGAATGGCCGCTTCGGGATAGATTTCCAGCACTTCGTCGCGGAGGGTATCGGGGACTTTCGACGGTTGGAGGGCGACGCGAAGTCGGGCGGTTACTTGAAATCCCGGCTGGGTATCGCTGATCTCCCGCTCCTCGCGGACCACCGCCGTAAACCAAGTCACTTGCCGGGCCGTCAGGTCAAAGTTGCACTTGGCCTGCAACGAAACCTTTGTGCCGGCTCCCCCGGCATCTCCCTCGAATTCCCCCTGAATATCGATCAGGCCGACTCCCTCGCGAATCTCCCTCAGGGTCGCGGTCACCGATTGTTCCACAATCGCATCGATGGCCAACAGGGCTCGGAGGGCATGTTCGGGAACCTCCCATGATTGACCGACTTCGACCGTTTCGGTCGGTAGGAGCAGCGGGAGGGCGAGCGTGTTCCCTTGGATGTTGACCAACTCCAGTTCTTCGCGGGTCAGCGATTTGGCGGGGCTGGTGATTTGAACTTGCCCATCCTTCACTTGGTTAAACAACAGCCGTTGGTCGGATGGGAGTTGTTGTTGTTGGCGCTGCGAGCCGACTTGGATGGTAGCCTGAGCTTGATGAAAATGGCGGGCCGAGCGAGCGGTCTCGGTCGCCTCGTCCCAATGGACCAGGCGTTCGTCAAAAGTCAGCTCCCCCGTGGCGTTGAGCGTTTTCGACTCGGTGGTCTCCTTCCTTTCGGGTTTCCACCGCAGTTCCCCTTGGACGTCCAATTGGGCGCGCACCTTGTGGGAGTCCCCGACGTTCCGCTGGGGGAACAGCAAGACCTGCTTCGGCTCATCCTGCTCAGTATTCTCCGTCTGCCCGGTAGGTGTCTGCCCGGTCTTCGCAGCCTGCGCGCTGACTGCGGTTTGCTTCGTCGGCCTCGATTGTTCGGCACTAACCGGCAGGGGGGCCAGTGAAGGGACGGCCGCGAGTAGCGTCAACGCGAGGAGGCATTCGCCCAGCGGGAGCCTGTGGGCCGCCGAAAGGAGACGAGCCCGAAAGGTCAGGCCATCGTGACTCCTGCTGGCGGACGATGTCGAGCGGAGGGGCGACAAAGTGGCGAGGCGAGCGGCGAGAAGCATGGTCGGTGGAACTCCGAGCAATTTGGGACCAAGTCGGTCAACGTTTGACCATGGGTGGCATTGTGCCACCACATTCGGGAGGTCCGTTCTCCCGTTGAAGCCGGAACGGGGGACCGTCAAGACGGTTATCGTCCAATCCGATCGATCGGGATAACGTGATCCGGTTCCCTTTCACGTTTCCTGAGACCAAAAGCATCTTCCATTCGCTAGTAGTTCGCGATTTTGGAGGAATTTGCCTGAAGCTCGGGCGACGCGGCACGGGTGGTTCAGGCTTGGCTGGGGCCCATCGTGGAGAAAATCCGAGGGTGGATGGAAGGTTGGCGGCCAACCAAGAGGAACAAACCACCAGATGTGGGGATTGCCGTTAATTCGACACTTGGCACACGGTGTGCTGTTTACTAGGTCATCGGTTTGGCCTCGTTTTTCGGCGGTATGGGCTCGGATTAATCAAACCGGGCTGTATTTCGAAGGAGGGCGCGAACCGGAGAGAACCATGTGTCCTCTTTCTCCGTAGTGGCTGAAAGAGGATACAAGACGAGAGATTGAGCAGAGATGAAACAGGGTTTGAACAGCGTTTGAGCGGAAATTGAACCGACAGCTCGAGCACGATGATCGGGGGAGTGGCTGGGGAAGAGCCGCAATGCCCCAACAGGCCGACACCTGAGCGATTGGCAGTCGCAGGGAATTTCAGAGGTGTCGTCCGAAGCGAAGGGAAGAGGCACGAAGATGCATTCAGGATATAAAAGTTTGATAATCAAGCAGCTCCGAGACCAGCAGGTCCGGTTTGCTCCCCGCGAGAAGAAGTTGGCTCAGGTCGATCGGGCAGAGCAGCTTTTGATGGAGATCGACTCAGAGCGAACCTATTCTTACGAGTATCTCTGCTTCCGCATCACGGAGTACCGCCCCGATTCCTCGACGAACCAGAATGTTTCTGGCGAGCAGGTTCGGCACGATCTCCGTCTCTTTGTCGAGGACCTCTCCGACTCGGCCAACATCCGTGTCGAGGATGTCCCGGAGCCGGTCCATACGGTGGAAGACCTGAGCAGAATGTTTAACGTCTCCACGAAGACCATTTCTCGCTGGCGGGAGCAGGGCTTGGTCAGTCGCCGCTTCATCTTCGATGGCCGCAAGCGGGTCGGATTCCTGAACAGCAGCGTCGATCGATTCGTGGCGAACAACCGTGACCGTGTCGAGCGGGGTGAGCGGTTCAGCCAGCTGACTGATCGGGAGCGGGCGGAAATTATCGACCGGGCTCGCCGACTGGCTCAGTCGGGGGGCGGGGCTTCCGAGGTGGCCCGTCGCGTGGCGACTCAGATGAATCGCAGCGTGGAGACGGTTCGTTACACACTGAAGCAGTTCGACCGGAAGCATCCGGAGCTGGCCATTTTCCCAGGACATTCCGGACCGCTGAACGAGGAATCCAAGCAGCGGATCTACGAGGCGTACCGGCGGGGAACGTCCATCGAGGCTTTGGCCAAGCGTCACGGTCGGACTCGCGCCAACATTTTGCGCGTGATCTACGAGATGCGGGCCAAGCGGATCTTGGAACTGCCGTTGGAGTATATCGACAATCCTTGCTTCCATGAGAAGGGGATCGAGCAGGAGATCATGGGCCCGATGCCCGAGGCGACGACGGCGACCAAGAAGAGCCGTGCTCCGGCGGGCCTCCCCCCCTACTTGGCCTCTCTTTATGAGGTTCCCCTGTTGTCTCGCGAGCAGGAGTATCACTTGTTTCGGCGATTCAACTTCTTGAAGTTCCAGGCCAGCAAGCTGCGAGAGGAGTTGGATCCGAGTCAGGCCAAGCCGGCGCTGATGGACGAAATTGAACGGCTGTATGACGAGGCGGTGAAGACGAAGAACCAAGTGGTTCAGGCCAACCTGCGGCTGGTTGTCTCCATTGCCAAGCGACATGTCACCGGCTCGGAGGATTTCTTCGGGCTGGTGAGCGACGGAAACATGTCGCTGATCCGTGCCGTGGAGAAGTTCGACTACTCGCGTGGAAACAAGTTCAGCACCTACGCCAGTTGGGCGATCATGAAGAACTATGCCCGCACGATTCCGGACGAGTTCAAGCAGCGAGATCGCTATCGGACTTCCCAGGAAGAGCTGTTCATGGCGCACGAAGATGAACGCTCGGATCAGGTCGAGCTGGAGTCGCAGCAGAAAATGCGGGCTCTGGCTGTCGGAAGGATCCTATCGCGGCTTGACGAACGGGAACAGAAGATTATCATCAGCCGTTTCGGTTTGGACTACGCTCAGGAACCGCTTACCCTCAAGGAGGTCGGAGCCGAAATGGGGGTAACCAAGGAGCGAGTGCGACAAATCGAGGCTCGAGCCCTCAGCAAGCTTCGCCTGGCGGCCCAAGAGGAACGAATCGAGGTTCCCGACTGATTTTCAGCCCTGCGTTCACGCACTGAACTTCCGAGGGGACTCCGTCCCGCCTGAAAATGGCTTTTGGTGGCAGCAAGTTCCCTTGGCGGCTTTGGAATCCACATGACCATTACGGCTCGCGTGGCGAACACCATTCGTCACGCGAGTTTGCTTTTGGCGGGGCCTTCCGACAGGCGGCTCGTGGGCGAGGCCGGGTGGCTACTGCCAGGCGGCGAAGTTCCATGGAGGGGAATTTTCGGGCTTCAGATTTCAGATTTCAGATTTCGGGAAGCGGCGGCATAAGCGGGGGTGGCGGAGGTCGGAAGATTGGAGTTCGGGGCACCTTAGTCGGACCTAGCCTGTGGAGGAAGAAACCAGGAGAACCGAAGGAGGGAGAACCGGGCCCAAGAGAGCGGTCCATGCCAAAAGTCAATTTTCTTGGTAAGCATCCTGGATCCGCGGGCAAGCTCGGCTTGCAACCCTGAGCGGCTACGCTATATTAGCTGGTTTTGATGATGGAAAAACAATGGCCAGCGTAGCTCAATTGGCAGAGCAGCTGATTTGTAATCAGCAGGTTGTGGGTTCAAGTCCCTCCGCTGGCTCCAGAAGAAGCGCTGGTGGCGCCCCCGTTGGTGGTTCGCTCAGTGTGCAGGCAATAACTTAGTAGTGCGGGGGGTTTCCCGAGCGGTCAAAGGGGTCAGACTGTAAATCTGATGGCAATGCCTTCGCAGGTTCGAATCCTGCACCCCCCACTCGCCGTGCACGCCAGCGATTCCGGCTGTCATTAGGTTTGTTCTGGGTGGAGAGTCGGTTGATTGAAGCGGGTGTAGCTCAATGGTAGAGCCACAGCCTTCCAAGCTGAAGACGAGGGTTCGATTCCCTTCACCCGCTCTGAATGATTGGTTGGTGTCTCGATCGGAAGGGGGCTGGTCTCGGATCCGGCGGGGCATGGCGGCCGAAATTGCTGCTGTAGCTCAGTTGGTAGAGCGCGTCCTTGGTAAGGACGAGGTCACGGGTCCGAGTCCCGTCAGCAGCTCTGTCGAGCGGACTTCGTGGGGTGGCTTTGCCCGCGGACACGAAGGCCAGTCCGGTACGGAGGGCTGGCAGGCGGCTCGAACCTTAGAGGTCCGTAGTTGAGGGAAATGCATCGTAGCGTCGGCAAGACTGCCGTTCGGAAGCCGATGGGGTTCCGGGGGGTAGTTAGGTGGACGCTGGTCAGTTTTGGTATTTTGTTGGCTCCGATTCATTGAAGAAATGCGAGTGTAAGAGGACATGGCCAAGGAGACATTCACACGTTCAAAGCCGCACGTCAACGTCGGGACGATTGGTCACATTGACCACGGCAAGACCACTCTGACGGGGTCCATCCTGGCCGTTCAGGCCGCTAAGGGCTTGGCCCAATTCAAGGCCTACTCGGAAATCGCGAAGGGTGGCACCGTTCGCGACGACACGAAGACGGTGACGATCTCGGTCGCTCACGTCGAGTATGAAACCGAGAATCGCCACTATGCACACATTGACTGCCCGGGGCACGCGGATTTTATCAAGAACATGATTACCGGTGCGGCGCAGATGGACGGTGCCATTCTGGTGGTGTCGGCGGCCGATGGCCCGATGCCGCAGACGAAGGAGCACGTTCTGCTCGCTCGTCAGGTGGACGTCCCCGCCATGGTCGTGTTCATGAACAAGATCGACTTGGTGGACGACCCGGAACTGCTGGACTTGGTGGAAATCGAAATTCGCGACTTGCTGAACAAGTACGATTTCCCGGGTGACGACATTCCGATCGTTCGCGGATCGGCTCTGCCGGCCTACCAGAATCCGAGCGACCCGGACGCGCGAAAGTGCATCGAGGAGTTGCTGGATGCGGTGGACAGCTATATTCCCCAGCCGGCTCGCGAAGAAGACAAGCCCTTCTTGATGGCGATCGAAGACGTCTTCTCGATCGAAGGTCGTGGAACGGTGGCCACCGGACGTATTGAACTGGGTTGCATCAAGCCGGGGGAGGAAGTCGAGATCG
>JBJHCD010000437.1:0-4463 GCA_050485845.1 Pirellulaceae bacterium
GAACAGTCCCACTGCAGACGGTGCGACTGATTCCAGTGCGACTGATTCCAATTCGGCTCATTCCAGTTCGGCTCATTCCAATGCGACTGAATCCAATTCGGCTTTCCGGTCGGATGACTGACGGTGGTCGGATGTTGAACCTACGGATTCGTCGTTTTCAGCCGGGAGACGAGCCCCTGCTGCGGTATGTGTTTTACCGATCGGTTCATGTTCTCGCCCAAACTCATTACAGCTCGGAACAATTGCGGGCTTGGGCTCCGAGGGAGTACGACAGTCGAGCGTGGGGAGAGCGGATGCGACGGAATCGGCCCTTTGTGGCCGAGCGACTGGGAGAAATCGTCGGGTTTGCCGACGTTCAAGCGGACGGGTACATCGACCAGTTCTTTGTTGTTCCGGAAGTCGCGGGGCAGGGGGTGGCGGGAGCCCTCATGCGGCAGATTGAACGGGAAGCTCGTCAGCTTGATTTGGCAAGGCTGACGTCGCATGTTAGCCTGACGGCTCAGCCGTTTTTTCAGCACTTTGGATTTGTCATCCTTGAAGCGCGGACCGTCACGATTGGCGGGGTATGTCTGCGGAATGCCCGCATGGAAAAGCAACTACGGAGCGAGTAACCACCCATGATTCTTCGACGCTGGAGAGTGAATTGTCGGACGACCGGGCGACTGACACTTGGCTTTTGGACCCTCTTGCTGCCGGCGGTATTCAGCCTGTCGTTGGTACCCGGCCGGACCTTGGCCGAGGAGTCCGAGGAATCCGTTGTCTCCCGCATCGCATTCGGCTCGTGTGCTCGACAAGATCGTCCGCAGCCTATTTGGGAGGCGATCGTGGAGACTCGGCCGGAATTATTTCTGTTTCTCGGGGACAACATCTACGCGGATACCGAGGACATGGAGGTGATGCGAGCCAAGTATGCTCAGCTTGCCGCTCAGCCCGGGTTCCAAAAACTGCGGGAGACCTGCCCGATTTTGGCGACCTGGGATGACCACGATTATGGCGAGAATGACGCGGGGGCGGAGTATCCCAAGAAGCGGGAATCTCAGCAGGTCTTTCTCGATTTTTTCGGAGTTCCGCGGGACTCGCCGCGACGAACCCGCGAGGGTGTCTATCATTCGGAGGTCTTCGGTCCCGAGGGGAAGCGGGTTCAGGTGATCTTGTTGGATGGCCGGTTTCATCGGAGTCCGCTGAAGACGGGATATGAGCCGAGCGAGCGGAACGAGGGATACCGGGGGCGTTATCGACCGAACGAGGATCCCGAGGCCACGATGTTGGGTGCCGAGCAGTGGGAGTGGCTGGAGCAACAACTGCGGGAGCCGGCGGATTTGCGGTTGATCGGTTCGGGAGTACAGGTGATCCCCGATGAACATGGCTCGGAGACCTGGGGGAATTTTCCACTCGAGCGGCAGCGGTTATTTCGCCTGATTCGTGAGACGGGGGCCGAGGGGGTGGTGTTGCTGAGCGGTGACCGGCATCTGGCGGAGATTTCGCGGCTGAAGGCCGACGACCCAATTGGAGTTGGATATCCGCTGTTCGACGTCACCAGTAGCAGCTTGAATCAACCCAGTGGGAACATGACGAAGGCGGGAACTCGCTTCGCCAATGAGATCAATTCGCACCGAGTCGGTCTGACCTATTTCGAGACGAATTTCGGTTTGATCACGATCGATTGGGAAGCGGCGGATCCCGTGGTTCGACTGCAGGTTCGAGACGAGCAGGGCGATGTGGTGTTGCAGCAGAGGTTTGGGCTGAGCGAACTATCGGCCGGCGGATCGCCTTAGCGTGCCAACTGAAAAATATGCAGTTGATTAACGCCGGGGCCCGAGTCGGGGATGAGCAGTTTTGGTTGGCCATCGCCGATGAGATCATGGAGGAGAATACGGTCATCCATGGGGTGGCCGTAGTCGAGCGTGCGGAGGATGGAGGGCTGGAAGTTGCCTTGGTGGAATTCATAGAGCAGCAAGGCACCTTGGCGGTTTCGAATCACGGGGGCCAGGATCAGGTCGCGGCCATTTCAAAAGGAACCTCGGTCATTGTGTGGATTTCGTGCCGAGTCCACGATTTCCAGTTGTCGCCTTGTTCGAACCAAACGGTCGTTCCATGTTTTCCTTCGGAGGCGAGAATATCGAGTTTTCCGTTTCCGGTCAGATCTCCCAGCGCGATACCGTCGGCATCACGGCAGGGGAGGGCCACGGAGTCGGCAATCCGCCAAGGCTGGAACTGGCTGGAGGGAGCGGCCAGCGCGCCGGTCGCGGGAGGCTCAGCCATCGTGGTGGCAGCGGCCAGCAGGAGCGAAACCAGACCGAGTGGTGCCAGTCTGAGCGGTGCCAAGTAGAAAGGGGTGCGCCCTGGCGGGTCGATTCTCCGGTTGGGCATGGAGCGTGTCCTCCGTGGACAATCGAAACATTTCCGCGGCTTGTCGGGAAGTCGCCCGAGGCACGTGTTGCCCGGAGGTTGCCTCCTCGTGACTTGGTCGCGGCCAGAGTTCGCCATAAGTCTTTCCGTCACAAGTAGCCGAGACGGGGGTCGAACCCGTACTTCCCTTACGGGAAACAGGATTTTAAGTCCTGTGCGTCTGCCAATTCCGCCACTCGGCCAAAGTGTTCACTGACTCGGTAATTTACCGAGTCATTAGTGTTTCGGCAAGGAGAAGCCGAGGGAGCCGCTGATACCACTCATGATTCCGCTCATTGCCCCTGCGAGGGAGAATTTACTTTTCATTCCACAACAGGTGAGCAATCAGCCTCACCAATGGGTACAGGATATCTTGATCGAGTTCTGGGAATTCCATTATGAGCCCCATCCTGACTTCGGCTTCAGCCTGTTCTCGGCTTACCCCGCTCTTATAAGCGTCCCGCAATAATTCTTCGACTCTATTATTCAATGTGTTCAATGGCCCTTCTCGCAAGTCCATGAATTGCGAGGATAGTAGTGTCTCGATTTCGTCTTGTGTTAGTGCCTCGAATAACGCGTTGAAAGTACTAGCCAATTGTTTTCCAGAAAGCCCTGAGATGCTTCTTGGTAAGGTCATTGTTGTGGGTCGGGCACGAGTAGTTCCGCTCATATGCGTCAGGCTACTGCGGATCGAGCTTATCTCTCGGCTCATAGACTCTAGCTGCCTCAGGACGACGTCGTTAATTGTCGCTTCCTTCGTCTCCATTTGTTACGTGAGGTACCAACCCGACGTTTTCTTACCTTTACCTTTAGGCCTCCTGGAGGTGGGTGACCGTAGGGTGGGGAACCGCGAATGAACGCGGATAGACACTGATGGGAACAATTGGCCGGCTGTGTTGCCGGAATGAAATACCAACTGGTCACCGGTGGGTGGTTGGCAAGGCCAGCCGGGATCGCGACATTCGGTCCCTGCAGTCTCATTAGCGTCCCTGAGTGTTCATTAGCGGTGCTGTTGCCGAGTTCATTTCCCCGCCGCCGGGCGTGCATGTTGTCAGGGCAGGCACGTGGGGCGCGTCGGGTGTGGGGGTACACGAACGCTACCGAGTTGGTTCCGCCATCGTCACCTCATCGGGTACAACACCGCGTGAGGTCGCTGGGAGTGAGGGTTACTAGTCGGGAACAAGAGGCTCCTCAACTCTACCCATCAAATCACCGCCGCGCCGCCGAAGGCCGATATGGTTGTGGTGTACGCTCACGTCGCGTGACCACTGACGTCCGAACGAAGGCATGCACGGGAGCGGCCGAACCGTGCGGAATCCAGTGGAGGCATCACTCCGGCCGCCCCGTGATGCCAACCGATGCGTCCCAGATCCCAGCGGTCTTCGGCTGCTGAGCGCGGGAGGATGCTCCCTCATGACCTCAAACCGCCTCGATTCCCTCCTCGCCTCGGCTCGATTGCCGGTCGTTCAGGACGCGATTGACGGCATTCAGCAAGGCTTTGAGCGTCGCTTCCACCGAATCGGTCGAGACGCCTCGGCCCCGGTACGTGACGCCCTGATGCTCGACCTCCAGATTGGCCTCGCCCTGGGCATCGCGGCCAATCGAGGCGCTGCGGACTTGGAAGTCCTTGCAGACCATGGAGATTCCCGTGATTTTCTCCGTCGCCCAGAAGGCCGCGTCAATCGGGCCGTCCCCCTGCGTTGATTCCTCGGTTATCTCCTGATCGCCTCGGCGAAGCGTGAGACGTACATGAGGCTGCTGCTGCGTGCCCGAGGTAACTTGGAAATCGACCAAGCTCCAGATCTCTTCCTCGACCGCCCGCATCTGCTGCTCAATCAAGGCCGCGATGTCGCCGTCATAGATCTCCTTCTTCTTGTCCGCGAGGACCTTGAATTCCTCGAACACGGTCTGCAACTGTTCGCCCGTGAGGCGGTATCCCAGTGCTCGAGCGCGATCGGCCAAGGCCGCTCGGCCACTATGCTTCCCCAGCACGAGGTCGGTCTTGGCAAATCCGACATCCTCGGGCCGCATGATCTCGTAAGTGCTCCGCTCCTTCAGCATCCCGTCCTGGTGAA
>JBJHCD010000437.1:4473-5597 GCA_050485845.1 Pirellulaceae bacterium
AATCGTTCCCGGGTGGCCCCGAATCTCGATGCGCTGGAGCCCCTCGGCCAGAGCTCCTCGTCGGGAGGTACGATTGCCCTCCGCCCCCAGCCCCCGACCACGCTCAAAGAACGCGTTTCGTCCCACGATCGCCTTGTTGCGCTGGACGTCCAGGCCCGTGATGCTGGAGACCAAACGGCTGGTGGGGACCAAGCGTTGAGTTTGAATGCGGGTGTCGCATGGGTAGTAGTCGCCACGCGTTCGCATCGCCATGACGACTTCTTCCAGTGAGCAGTTCCCGGCCCGCTCACCAATCCCATTCACCGTGCACTCAATCTGCCCCGCTCCCGCCTCGACGGCCGCCAAACTGTTGGCCACCGCCAGTCCCAGGTCGTTATGGCAATGCACGCTGATCACGGCCTGGTCGATATTGGGGACTCGGTTCCGCAGCATCGCAATCGTCTCCCCCATTTGTCGAGGAGTGGCGTAGCCGACCGTGTCGGGAATGTTGATCGTGGTCGCCCCGGCCGCAATCGCCCGCTCCACGACCTCGCAGAGAAAGTCATGTTCGGTCCGAGCGGCATCTTCCGGGGAGAACTCGACATCGTCGCAATACCCGACCGCTCGGCGAACTCCCGCCTCCGCCCGCTGAACGATTTCTTCCCGAGTCATCTTCAGCTTGAATTCGCGGTGAATCGCGCTGGTGGCCAAGAAGACATGGATTCGGGGATGTTCGGCATGCTTCAGGGCCTCCCAAGCTCGGTCGATGTCGCCGTCGTTGCACCGAGCCAGTCCGCAGACGGTCACTCCGCGGATCAGCATGGCGACTTCGCGTACGGCGGCAAAGTCACCGGGGGAAGCGATGGGAAATCCCGCCTCGATGATGTCGACCTTCAGATCGGCAAGCGCCTGAGCGATCTCGAGTTTTTCGGCCAGGTTCATGCTGGCCCCCGGCGATTGCTCGCCATCACGCAGAGTCGTGTCAAAAATCTTGATCGATCGCTTGTCGCTCATGGTCGTTCACTGAAAGTGGAGGTGAAAAAAACTGAAACGAAAAAACCCCAAGACCGCAGGGGGGCCTTGGGGTTGATGTTGCGTTCGCGAAGCACTCGAAGTCCACAAAACCCCTACGGCCCACCTAGGGT
>JBJHCD010000438.1:0-973 GCA_050485845.1 Pirellulaceae bacterium
CAACAAGCATGTGCTGATGCCGGTCGGCTTTCCTGACGCTTCCCTGCGAGTGGAAATGAAGGGTGACTCGGTCGAGCGGATCTGGTTGACTCGACATACCGCCGAAACGGCCTACTACCCGACACGTCCCGAGGCGCCTCGAGCGGCGGAGTTGGAGGAAGGGGAGTTTCGCGTCGAGAACCCCCGACCCTGGCCTCAATTCCGAGGGCCCGACGCAACGGGGATCGGTGACGGTCAACACCCGCCCACCCATTGGGATGTGACCTCGGGGACGAACGTCCGCTGGAAGACCGACATTCCCGGGCTGGGACATTCGAGTCCCGTCGTGTGGGGAAACCGAGTATTCCTGACAACGGCAATCAGCGGCGACCCAGCGCCACAAATTCGCACCGGAAACTACGGCGACGTTCAGTCCGTCGACGATCTTTCCGTCCATACCTGGCATGTTCTCTGTCTCGATCGCGACTCGGGCGAGATCCTCTGGAACCAAAAGGTTCATGAGGGTATTCCCAAGATCAAGCGTCATTTGAAGGGAAGCCAAGCCAATTGCACGCCCGCCACGGATGGTCGCTTCGTGGTCTCGTGCTTTGGCCCTGAAGGACTGTATTGCCACGACTTCGAAGGAAATCTGATCTGGAGCCGCGACCTCAGCAGCATTGATTCCAGTTTCTCCATCGACAAGGAATACGAATGGGGGTTTGCCAGTTCGCCGATCATTTATCAAGACCTGGTCATTCTGCAACTGGACCTCAGCCGCGACTCGATGATCGTCGCTTACCGGCTGGAAGATGGATCGCGAGTTTGGATGACGCGGCGTGACGAGATTCCATCCTGGAGCACTCCCGTCGTCTGGCGAAATTCTCAGCGCACGGAAATTGTCACCAATGCCAGTCAATTTGCCCGCGGTTATGATCCCCACACCGGAGAGGAACTCTGGCGACTGGACAAGAGGTCCGAGATCACGGTTCCCACT
>JBJHCD010000438.1:983-5596 GCA_050485845.1 Pirellulaceae bacterium
TCCCACTCCAGTTCCGGAGGGTGACTTGGTCTTTATCTCCAGCGGTAACCGACCGATTCAGCCGATCCTGGCCATTCGCGCCGGCGCGGAAGGAGACATCTCCTTGCCCGAAGGAAGCCAGAACAGCGAGCATATTGCCTGGAGTCATTTGCGCGGTGGTCCATACATGCCGACACCGATCGTGTACCGCGGAACTCTCTATGTCTGCTCGAATGCCGGAATCGTGACGCGCTACGATGCGGAAACAGGGGAAAGCATCGGGCGTACTCGGATCGGCGGTCAAAGCTACACGGCTTCCCCCATCGCGGCGGACGGCCGCATTTACTTCGTCTCCGAACAGGGGGAAGTCCGAGTCATGCAGGAGGGCGATGACGGGTTGGAATTGCTCGCGATCAACGACATGCAGGACATTTGCATGTCGGTTCCCGCCATATCGAACGGGATGCTCTTCGTTCGAACTCAACATCATCTCCACGCCTTGGGACGCGACGAGGCGGAACGAAAAACAGGTCCAATCGACTCGAAGTCGCTTGAAGATCAATCCGAAGCCGTTCTCCGGCAACTCGACGACTTTCTCAAGTCGGGGCAAGATACCTTTTCAGCCCTGCGTGAGAGTGATTTTGCGGAGGTCGCGCTCAGCAAGTCGGTCGCGGACCTTGCGGCCGAACGACTCTGGGAAGTCAAGAAAGCTCAGATCGTTAATCGCTGGCGAGAAGCTTTCGAGCAGAAACGGCTGGAGTGGAACGACCACGAGATGCTGTACGATTATCGCGTCTTCGGTGATCGTCCCGAGCGTGGACACAGTCTGTACATTTCGATGCATGGAGGAGGCAACACGTCGCCGGCGGTGAACGATCGGCAGTGGCGAAATCAGATCCGCCTTTACCAGCCCGAGGAAGGAATTTACCTGGCCCCGCGGGCTCCCACCAACACCTGGAACCTCTGGCATGAAGCCCATATCGACCCCCTGTTCGATCAATTGATCGCCACCCTCGTTGCCCTGGACAAAGTCGATCCGGATCGCATCTATCTGCTGGGCTACTCGGCCGGCGGCGATGGCGTATTTCAGTTGGCACCGCGGATGGCGGATCGCTTCGCCGCCGCCGCCATGATGGCGGGGCACCCCAACGAGACGGAACCGTTCGGCCTCCGCAACCTTCCCTTCACTTTGCACATGGGAGCCAACGATCGGGCGTACCAACGCAATGCGGAGGCGGAGAAGTGGAAGGATTGGTTGGAGAGCCTGCGGCGAGATGACCCAGGAGGCTACGACCATTGGGTCAAAATCCACGCTGACAAAGGCCACTGGATGGACGGTGAAGACTCGGCCGCCATTCCCTGGATGGCCGAGCGTACTCGAAAGGCGTGGCCTCACCGAGTTGTCTGGCTGCAGGACGATGTGACCCATCGCCGGTTCTACTGGCTTGCCGTCCCTGACGAGCAGCGCAAGGCCCGAGCGAAAGTGATCGCGGAAGCCGAAGGGAATACGATCAAGATCGAGTCCCAAGACGTTACGGAAATCGATCTCCTGCTGCATGATCAGCTAGTCGACCTGGACCAACCACTGGAACTGCTTCTTAACGGTCGTCGGGAAACCGTCCAGCCCAAGAGAACACTGGCCGCGATCGTAATGAGCTTGGAGCTTCGTCACGATCCGAAACTGATCTCCACCGCACGTCTCGCCGGACTGAAGCTGCGGCCAATGGAGGAATGAGTTCGGATTCCGCACCGTCGGACCGTTTCACTCCATCGCCATCCGAAGCGGTCGCTGCGGTCACGGCGGCGGAATTGCCATGCCTTTTTTATGGAGAGCCTGCCTTCCGTTTGGAATGGAGAGAGCGGAGGACGAACCAGATGGCGCCGAACAGGACGGCAATGGCCCACCAATAGGTCGGCCCGAAGATGACCGTGGCACTGATCATCATTGCGGCAAGGTAGGAGTGTACGAAAACGGACCAGACAAGTGCTGCTCGTCCCCACTTCTCACGGCACGACGAATCGAATCGCCACGCAACGTCCGCTCCCCAGATAACGATCGTGGCGTAATTGAACCACACGCCTCCTCCCCAGTCGATCCCGACCATGGCTTCCGTTTGCTCGGCCGTGTGAGCCACTGCGGCGGCGTGGCTCCAGCCATGCACGAACTGAAACGCCGCGATCACATGCAAGACGAGCAGCACCCAGCCACTTGCCCAACACCACTCCCTCATTCGTTTCGCCCCGCTGACGTCAGCCAGATACCGCCCCAGATAGCAGGCAGTGCAGAGACGAGCCGACCAGAGAACGAGCGGGTGAACAGGCATGTGACGATCCGAGAGTTTGCGACAATGTTCGAAATCACTAGCGTGATATTACCAGGTGAACGCTCCGTGGGCCCCTCTCCCCCTCGTGGGCTGAACGACTTGTCAGCCACGGGACGATGGCGGAGAGTTAGCGGATTAGACGACCATGCGTCCAGCGATGCGACTCGCGCTGGCGAAGCCGTCCCCCTCAAGCCCGAGGCGCGAGCCGTAGGGATCGCCCGAGGGTACCCGCGCCCCACTAACCCGAGGCCCGAGCCGTCGGTACCGTCTCCCTCCGCATCTATCCACTCGTGCATCGCCCAATATCACATGCCGGACCGCCAATTCCTATATGTGACTAGAGCTTGTCACGTTCTAGATGAATGCAAGTCGCGGTGCAGCCGACCGTTCGAATTGGTGGACCGAAATTTGGGTGGATGGGTTGGGGATGGCGCAATCCCTACGGCTCGCGCCTCGGGCTAGTTTTTTTTGGGGGTGGAGCCAGCCCGAAAAATGAGAGGAAAAATTGGCAATGGACGCTCTGATCCCGTAAACTCGAGATGTTCATCTGCCGAGTTGTCAAGAGAAAGGAGTGGTTAGCATGCTGACCGTATGCTCGGAACAACCGATTCGCCGGCGTGATTTTCTGACCGTGGGAAGCTTGGCCCTGGGAGGATGGGCCTGGGACGCGTCGGGGACGACTCGAGTGGATGCCTCGCAGTGGAACCGGCTAGTGAAAGGAAGATCGGTGATCTTTCTGTTCCAGCAAGGTGGTCCGAGCCAACTGGAAACGTTTGATCCGAAACCGGATGCCCCTAGCGGGATTCGGACCATTGGTGGCGTAACGCCGACAGCCATTCCCGGTATTCAATATGGTTCGACCATGCCCCGTCTCGCGCGGCTGGCGGACCACTTCACGATCGTGCGTTCGTTTCAAACGAATAATACCGCGCACAACATCGAGCCGATTGTGGGGCCCGATTCGCGTGATGCCAATATCGGCTCCTACTATTCCAAGGTGGTGGGAGCCACGGATTCCTCCTCGGGAATCCCCACCAACACCGTCCTCTTTCCCCAGGCTGTTTCCACGGATGTCGCCAAAAGCAATGCTCGAGGAAACATCGCCGCTTCGGGAAACCTGGGGAGCGTGCATGCACCCTTCATTCCGGGCGCCGGTGGCCCCCTTCAAGAAAATATGCGATTGCGCCTTCCCGCCGACCGCTTTCATGCTCGGCGAGACTTGATCGCTCGAATGGACTCTCTCCGCGATCAGGTCGAGGCGATGCCCGAGTTTGAGATGCTAGGGGAGTTCCAACAGCAAGCTTATCGCGTGCTGTTGGGGGGAGAGGTGGCGGACGCGCTTGATCTGTCTCGGGAAGATCCCCGCACTCTGGAACGTTATGACACCGATCAATATGTGCGGCCGGATGGTTGGAGCAAGGTGAGACGAGGCGTGTCGGGAATGTACACCGGGCATGCTCGAGCCTTGGGGAGGCAGTTGCTGCTGGCCCGCCGACTGTGCGAAGCGGGGTGCGGTTACGTCACGATCCACGCTGGCTACGATGGCGTTTGGGACATGCACGCCGACGGTAACAACTTGAACATGGTAGACGGCCGGGCCGGCGTTCGACCATGCCGTGGCCGCGTTCATTGAAGACATCGAGTCGCGGGGACTGCAGGATAAAATTCTGCTCGTGGCGACAGGTGAAATGGGGCGAACGCCGAAAATCAATCAGCGGGGAGGCCGAGATCATTGGGGCCGATTGGCTCCCCTGCTGCTGTACGGCGGAGGCGCGCCGCGAGGTCACGTCATCGGCCAGTCAACTCGAGATGCCGGCGAACCGGTTGCGGATCGGCTCACTTCCAAACACCTGATCGCGACCATCATGCATGCCCTGTTTGACGTCGGCGAATTACGGCTGTTCCCGAGTCTCGGGGCGGTGTCCGAATTGGCCGACCATCCAACCATTCCAGGAATGGGCTGAGTGGGGAGTGGAGTCCGAATCAAGTGGGAAAAGATCATGCATGCCGCATCACGACCTTACGTCGAGTGTCCCAACGGGTGGTTCATCTTCCTCATGCTGGTCGGGGCCTGGATCGCCACCGGCCTTCCCTGCCTTGCCGAGGAGAATCGTCCACGTGCCGACGTGGGACTTCCGGTGGAAGTCTTGTATTACGGAGAAGAGAAACCTCTTCCGCAAGTAGTCCCCTTGCGGGCCGGCCCACTGACGATGATCTATGAAGCCGGGGATCTCCGTTACATCCGCCTGGGAGACAAGGAGTTGATTCGGCGATGGTATTCCGCGACGCGAGATCGCAACTGGGGAACAC
>JBJHCD010000439.1:0-2137 GCA_050485845.1 Pirellulaceae bacterium
CATTTATGAGAGAGAAGAAATCGTCGTGGATTCACTGATACCCGCAGGAGGAGTGTCCTTTTCCGACGGGGTCGAGTCAGATTTCCTCGAATTCAATGCGGGCAGCATTGCCCGCATTTCCGCCGCAGCCGAGCGAGCGTGCCTCGTGGTGCATTGAAGGCCAGCTTGTCGGCGTGTCTTCTCAGCGAGACATTCACGTGAGCTTGACGGACTGATCCGCGGCAATCTGCACGAGTTCCGAACACGGCGCCAATGGGGTCGCGAAAGGCTCCGCGGCAATTCACCCGTGAGAAAGAAATCTGAGATAGTCCATGGCCCACTCTCGACCCGAAAGCAATTCTCCAATCACCCTCCGCTTTAGAAACGGCTCAATCCCGCCAGAAGTGCGATCCCTCGGGACTCTGATAGGCAATATCCATCTCCGGAGTTTCGATCAACTTCTCGCCCTGATGCAGTGATTCGACGCCGGCAATGACCATCCCGGATGTCAGCAGCGTCCGCTCGGCCGGATACGAGGCCTTTCCCGACAGAATCGTGTCTTCAATATGCCGAGTCAGTGGGTTGAAGAAGTCGGCGGTCGTCGATCCATGCCCCGGCATCGGCAAATACATTTGACAACTGAGGATTCTGTCTTCGTCCGCGAGGTATCCGGCATAATTGAAGTCGCGAATGCCGGTCAAAAATGCCGATGTCCGAAAACCGTCCCGATGCTCGATCAAAAATCCCAAAGTGTCGGGGAGAGCTTGCCGAGCCCACTCGTAAGTGACAGGGGCCGTCGGGTAGCCTCCCTCCACAGGCAGGTTGTGACTGCGATTCAGGGCGGCAACGAATAGGTCCCGAGTTCGCCGGCGATCGTCGCCATCCAAGGCGGCCCACAAGTTATCCCCTCGCAAAGCATGAACGCTCTCGATTCCCACCTCGCCCCCACGACGACGCTCCGACATGCACTGTGCCGTCTCAAAGGCATGAAAGTCATAACTGTCCACCCCGCCATAGGCAACACATACGCTCTCGCGCAAGTCCGCGTTGTGCGGCATGTCGATCGAAGGGAGTCGCCAAGTCACCGGCAGCGACGAACCAGCCAGCAAGGCGAAGTCCAACCGCCGAGCATCCTCGACCATCTTCACACATTCCGACCAATCCGTGGAAAGATGCTTGTCATTGAAGACCGGCGCGGACCGGCCACTCTCTTCGAATACCTTCACCACTTCCTGGTACCAGGCAAAGCGAGGGTAAAGTGTCTGCCCCTTCTCGTTCCGCGGATAATTTCCATGCTCCCCAATAATCACCACTCCATCCACCGCCAACTCGGATCCACCCAGCGTCAACGCTTCACGGATGGAGGAACATTGGTTGAGCTGATGTTTTTCAATGCGTTGCCGCCCCAAGTCGCGCCGCTCCGGAAACTGCTCAATGTAGACCGACGCCACTTCCACTCTGGGCGGTACCCACTTCCCCTGCCACATGTAGCCCTGAGTCAGCCGATCAAGAAAGTGCTGAGCGTGAGAATGCCGGAAGATCACCGTTCCCAGGAATGCGACCCGCTTTTTCTCGGTCGTCTCTCCTCGAGCAAACAGTGAAGTGAGGAAAGCTCCAGCACTACCAGCAATGAAATCACGACGTCGAAGCATTTTTTTCAGTCTCCCATGGAACGGTCCGCGCCTTTCGGGGTTCTCGGCCTCCAATCGTAATCCAATCCCTTGCCGATTGCCAATAAGATTCCTGCCCGTGCAAGCTCCCGCGCGCTCCGTTACTCGGCCACCAAGTCAGCAAATCAGCAAACCAGTACACCAGGCCGACCTCAAGTCAGCATGACGCCCCCCCAAATCGGCTCGCCGTCAAGCCGGTTCAGGATCGGAGTCGGATCCGGAGACTCTCAGAGCAATCCTCGCATAATGGCTTCGCTCCAAGTGCCCACGGTCATGGTCATCACCACCGCCAATATGCCACTGCAACAGAGCACCAGCAGCACTTCCGTGGCCAGAATTCCCGCAATCCGCAAGCGAGAGGCGCCGAGTTTCATCAGCGTCTCGATTTCGCGCTGACGAAGGCGGAGCGAGAGGAGGAAGATCAGCAGCACCGACAGGAACGTGGAGATGCCGACAATCACGGCGGCCATCAACAGATAGCGGCGTAC
>JBJHCD010000439.1:2147-5592 GCA_050485845.1 Pirellulaceae bacterium
CCGTGAAGACGGTCGCCATCAGTCGCCCCACCACCTCCGACGGTCGCACCAATTGGACAATTCCTTCAGGATCTTGATAACGGCCCAGGAGAAGGGCCGCCGATTTGTCATCGCGAGGAACCGCAATTGCCGCTGTCAGCGGGAAATCGGCCGGGTCGCCATGGAAATGAAATGAATCAATATTGTCTGGCGTGATCTCGGCATACTGCTCGACGGCAGCACTTGCCGTCACCGTCGAACCCTCGCGGCTCAGAACGACTTCCTCCTCCGTGGCATCCGCCAGATCCTCATGACCATGCCCCAGTCCTTCAATGATCCAAGCTGTCTTGAGATCAATAAAGATCCCATGGTCATCCGGTCCACCCGTCGGTTCCAGAATTCCGACCACGTTCATCTTCAGCGGATAGACTCCCCCTAAATCGAACATCGTCTCGGGGGTGGAGATGACCGAGTCGCCGACTTGGAGCGGCCAGCGACGCGCCACTTCCGCCCCCACCACACACTCCCCCAGGAAACTCAGCATTCGCCCTTCCGCCAGGCTCAATCGCCGAAACTCAAAGTACTCGAGCGTCGTCCCGACAAGGGGATGGCGCCGAGCGGAATAGCGACAGTAAACCGGAATGACCTGGGCAAGCCCACCATCCGACAGTCGATCCAGTTCGGCCTGCCGAAACGTACCCGGCCTCCGCGACTCGAAGTACAACGTGTTCAAGACCAGTTCGAGTTCACTGCCACGCGCTCCCAGGATCAGCGGCGTCGAAACGGCGCGAGCCGAAAGATGCTCGCCACTTCGCTGCACCAACACCTGCAAAGCGGCGGGAAGGAAGACCACCAGCGTGATCGACGCCACCAGCAGTAGCGTCTTGAGCCACTGATGGCTAAGATACCGGCCGGCCAAGTAGAGGGAATCGAGCATGGTTGATTCGTCATTCCCCGCTCGGCGGCTCTCCCCACTCCGCCACATCCACGACGCGATCGAACCGGGGCAAAAGCTGATGGTCGTGCGTCGCCACCAGCAGCAGGGCATTGTGGCGCCGAGCAGAGTCGAGCAACAGGTCGAGTACTCGAAGTTTGTTCGAGGGATCGAGATTGCCTGTCGGTTCATCCGCGAGAATGAGCGGCGGTTCCATCAATAACGCTCGGCAGAGGGCCACTCGTTGCCGCTCCCCTTGCGACAGCGCCCGAGGGAGACGCTGAACCTTGTCGGCCAGTCCAACCAGTCCGGCCAGTTCGATCGCCCGCTCCCGACGTGGACGAGTCAACCGATTTTCGCGATGCAGTCGGCAGGTGATGAGAATGTTGTCCAAGACACTGAGGTACTCGAGCAGTTCAAATTCCTGAAACACCAAACCAATGCGTAGCAGGCGATGCAGCCTCCGCCGGGCGGGTGAAAGTTGGTCGAGCTGTTTTCCTTCCAGTTCGATCGTACCGGAACGGGGCTGCCGGATCCCTGCCACGAGATGGAAGAAGGTCGTTTTCCCAGAACCACTCGGCCCGATCAGGGCGATTGCTTCTCCCGCCTCCGCCCGCCAATGGGGAATGCGAAGGGCAAAGCCTCCCTCCCCATAGGCAAAGCGGACATTGTCAACTCGGATCATGAGACGCTCGGTGGAAGCACCGCTTGCAAGCGAAACAGCATTAGTTCTCGCCGTTTTCGCCGTCCTCGCCCAATCGCTTCATGCTGATGTCCCGGAACTCCACCGGGTCGGAATGGCCGGCAAAACCGAAGGTCCCGGTGGTGCGGTCCTTGCCGGTATGCTCCCTGTCCCCCATCACTTCGGTCACCTCGGCCAGGTCCGTGTCGAGGATCGTGTAGCCGTTGAGGTCGACTCGGATCCTGCTCCCCTGGACCGTCGTTTCCTGGTAATTCCACTCGCCCACCGGTCGCAAGTAACCTCGATGCGCGGCCACTTTGCCATAGGCGGAACCATGGTACTGCCGGGGGTCAAGTCGTTCGTAGCGGGGATGCGTGTCATCGAGAATCTGCAATTCGCACATGCCGGTATAGGCGGGATCTCCCTGCCCAGGGTAGCGGATCGCCAAGCCATTGTTTCCCCCCGGGGGAAGCCGGAATTCGAGTCGCGAGACAAAGTCGGCATACTCTTCCTTGGTGTGCAGCGTACCTCCTTTACCCGGCTTGCAAACGATCGCACCGTCGCGGACTTCGTAATTGTCGGTCGCTCCCGCCCAGCCTGTCAGATCCTTGCCATTGAAGATCGAAGTGAACCCATCCTGATCGTCATCACCCCGCAGGTAGGCGTTCGCTTCATCGGCGGGGATTTCCCGAACGAAGATATTGCGCCATCGGGTCTCGCCGCCGTGGGTCTGCAATTGAATCAAGCCAGTGGGGAAGAGGGGACGTGAACGATCCCAGAAGTTTTCCATGACCGCCCGATCCACGACCAATTGGTCGTTCAGCCAGACTGTCGTGAGGGAACCGACCTGCAGGATCCGCATGCGATTCCACTCGCCGATCGGGTTGTCCGCCACCACCAACGGATCCTTTCCAGGGGCTCCCGGACTGTTATTCCAGAGTCCCCCCGAGCCTTTGTCGGCCTGATGTCGGAACTTTTCGGGATCGGTGTAATCCCAAATCTGGACCTGGGGCGTGGTGCGCAAGTAGATACCACTGTCCGCCTTGGGAGCGATCTTGTAATCGATCCAGAATTCAATGTCGCCGAACGACTCGTCAGTGGTGGCGTAGACACCATGGCCGTCGTTGACCAGTTCGCCATCCTCCACCGTCCAGTGCTTGAGGAGGTCTTCGTAGTCAGCGTCCCGTTTGGCCTTCCGCTCCTCCTCCGACATCGCCTCGATCGCTCGAGGGTCGAAGTGTCCCAGGCCATGCCAGCCATCCAGGTTTTCGCCATTGAAGAGCGCTCGGAACCCTTCCGGTGGTTGGTTATTCTCTTGAGCGACCGTCGCCGAGGTCACCAAGCCAACGAGGGCTAATCCAAAGGGAACCAAGAAACATGTTCGTAACCGCACGGGTGGAATCTCCTACAGAGTTCAGTGTCAAACGACGCCCGAGTTTGTCACCTGTTCGACAACCTCGCAGTCCGACCTATGGTAACTTGCGCAACATGGCCCTGCCAGATCCCGGACGTCCGGGGGTTCAAAACCACTCCGTTCGCGGCCAGTCCTTCTCCACGGTTTTCGCTCCCCCCGGTGCCGGGACCTTCCCGCGTCCTTCGGAGGCCGGCGCCCTTCGGAGGCTGGCGGGGCAACCGGGGTTGCATTGCGGCGACCTGCCTACCACGATAGGGGTTGAAGTTGCATCGACCCCCAGAACCTGAATTTGAGAACCTGAATTTGAGGAGCCGATTGAATGCGCACCATCCCTCCCCGTTGCCTCCGCCCCTTCACCTTGGCCTTGATGGGAGCCCTCCTGGCAGCCCAGTGGTCGCTGACCGCGTCCATCGTCCGTGCCGACGAAGAAGATGAT
>JBJHCD010000440.1:0-5582 GCA_050485845.1 Pirellulaceae bacterium
CGACGAGGTGATGGCCTATCTGCAGTGGCTGAATCGTTTCGCGGAAGCCGAGGGATTGGTGAAAGGAGAAGAGACCAAAGATGGCTGAAACCGTTGCCCCTTTGCCGCTTTCGACTCAGCGGCTGTTGCCCCACAATGAGCATCCGGGATTGATGCTCGATAAGTACGCCGAGAGCTATTCCGCCGATCGAGATGGCAAGAATTGGTCGGAGGCGGTCCAGTTCGGCACGGTGCGGAAAGTGGTTCATTTGACCGAAACAGCTTCCAGGCAGCGCCGTTCGATGTATCAGGATTTACGACGGCGCCACCGTCAGGTCTTGGACCAGTCTCCCCAAGTCACTCGCTTCGCCTGCCGCACGACGGGGCCACTGACGCTGCACTTGGCGCGAGCCTCCGCGTTGGAGAATGCGGGGATCTGCTTGCATCCGATTTACGGATTCGTATACCTGCCCGGCAGTGGACTAAAGGGATTGACGCGAGCTTATGCCGAGACGATTGGCGACGCGTCGCCTGATCAGATACGCTCGGTTTTCGGATCCGTAAGCGGGAAGAGGGAGGACGAACCGCATCAGGCGGGAAGTGTCGTGTTTCACGATGCGTGGGGAACCGAATGGCCACGATTGTCCGCTGATATCGTGAATAACCACCACCCCGATTACTACCGAGACGGTGGTGATGGCCCCGGCGACTGGGAGAATCCGATTCCGAATTATTTTCTCGCTGTTCCGCCAGACACGGTGTTTGAGTTCACTGTGAGCGCTCGCCGAGATGATACCCCGGCAGATCATCTCCAGCTTGCACGCCAGTGGATGCTGGCAGCATTGTGTCACTTTGGAGCCGGCGCCAAGACGGCGGCTGGATATGGCAGCTTTGTACCTACCCCGCTCGATGACATACCGGCCCCCAGCCTGTCGGCACTGCCCCAATCGCGGGTCGAATCAGCGACGTATTCCGTGCACCTCCATGCTCCCGCCTTTCTGGCTGGTGCCGACCAGATGGATGGGGCGACATGCGATCTTCGCTCGGCCACCCTGCGCGGACAATTGCGGTGGTGGTGGCGAACCCTTCACGCCGGATACATGGACCTCGACACCTTGAGAAAGTTCGAGAGCGAGATTTGGGGGAACACGGATCAGGGAAGTCGAGTTCGAATTGAATTGACTCGAACTCATGACCTCCAGGGAGTACGGTATGAGCCAAGGTCCCATGCTTCCATGAGTGCGAGTGAAAAAGTCACAGACCGTGGGATTCCCGATCGAGATTTGGGAGAGAATCGGATCAGTGATCCGAAGAAAACGACGCAGGGGTTGTGGTACGCCAGTTATGGGATGAGCAACCAAGGCCGAGAACGCCATGTTCTGGCACCTGGTGCGTCTTGGAAGTTACGATTGATCGTCTCTCGCCGGAAAGGGGATTCCGAGCAGACCGCTCGGCAGATTTTCGATCAGGCTCGAGCCGCGTTCTGGTTGCTTTGCCACTATGGAGGAGTCGGCGCGAAGGGGGGAAAGGGATTCGGATCCCTATGGAGCGACGGTCTGGAAATCGAATCCCTGGACCAGTGCCTGCGGATTGGGGGTGAGTACCGGAAGTCGCGACAGATGACTAATTCGTTCCGCGATGCCTGGGTTTGTTCTCCCAGCTTGGCGTTGGCCCTGGCTCCTCTGGAGGTCGTGTTTCCCTGGCCCGACGTCTGGAGCGTTTTGGATCAGGTCGGTTTTTCCTATCAGGCTTTTGCCAAACGCTATGCACATCGCCGGGAAAAGTGGGCATTGGGGCTGCCACGTCGATTGGGACGCTCCGGGCATGATGTCCAAGGCCGATTCAACGTGGCGGGTCCGGCCAGGCGGCGGATCGAATCCGGACTGAATCCGAAAAGCGGGGGGAGCGCCCGGCACACATCCCCCGTGCGATTTCATGTCGAGAAACATGAGTTGGGGCATGTCGTCCGAGTCTTGATGTTCCCGGCCGCTTCTCTTCCCGACTTGGAGACCAGTCGGAAGATCCTGCAGGAATTACGCGAGTTCTTGGAGGAGAACCTTCGGCGTCGTGCCGAATTGTCGCCTCCACCCTCATCGGACTCAAGCCAGTCATTATCCAGACGAGGAAGAGACCGAGGCGACCGTCGATCGTCAGGCCCACCGTCCCGTGATCGTTCCCGTGATCGTCAGACTTCGAACCACACCGTTTCGGTGCCTGAGATTGACAGCGACCGAGTTCGAATCGCCTTGGAACAGTTGGGCCCCGGACAAGCCGTGTTGAAGATTGTTCAACGAGGTTCGGCAAGTGATTACACCTGCCAGCAGATGAAGCTAGCGCCAAAAATCCCCGCGCAGTTTCAGCCCGATGGGAGTATTCGCATTCAGGTGGAGCAAGCCCCAAGTGGACTGCCCGACGGGACCTTCGTCCTTGTTCAGTTGGATGGCAACAAGGGGCGCTGGGTGGAGACGCTCGGGATGTTTGCACAGAAATCGAAGCCGTCACGTGGACCGCGGCGAAGATAGCCGTGGAAGTTGGCTGCTTGTGTAAGTCGCTGTTGACTTCGATCAAGACACCCGCTGAGGAATGTCGCTGCAGAGGAGTTCGCCATTGGTGGGACAAGATAGAATGTCGCATGGTCTTGAAACGACCATGGCGAAAACGACTTTGCGGCACTTGGAAGCCTTGAGGATACTTCCCCGGCGCATCCTCTTGGAAACGCCTGGTGTCGAGGCCACGGTTCCGATGCTGCGAGGAGTGTGGGGAGCGGCGCTGCACGATTTGGATCCGGAGGCGTATGGCGTCGTGTTTCAGCCTCGGGAACGAGGGCCGGGCGATCCGGGCCCCTCGTATATTCTACGCCCGGCGGCACCTGATCCCGCGTTCGCGCCGGCGCTGGAATGGATTTTGATCGGCCCTGCCCTGAGGTATCGACGCTCACTGGAAAGGGCCTGGGACGTGGCGAGCGGAATGGGGCTTGGTCGCGACAGGTGCCCGTTTCACCTTCGCCGCATCGTTGCGATGTTGCCGGATGGTCGTTCCCACGAGGAAGTGCTGGCGGGTTGGGAACCGAGAGAACCTGAAAGCGAAGCGGGGTGGACTCTTGATCGAGTCGAATTGCCCTGGGAGGAAGCGGCGGCGACTCCTTGCCGTTTGCATTTTCCAGCCCCCCTTCGATTGCGACGACATGGTCGGTTGCTGAACACTCCGACGCTTTCGGATATCACCGCCAACCTGACTCGGCGGATCGCGCAATTCCTACCCGAGGAGGAGAGAACTGCATGGGAGGGGCACGCGCGAGAATTGTTGGAAGTCTCCCGAGCTGTGTCGGCACGGCCATGGCGGGGGGAACGCCGCGATCTGCACCGATACTCGGCGTCGCAGCGAGCCGAATTGGATCTGCACGGCGTGGTGGGCTATATCGACCTTCCCAGCGGCCCGGGTGGGCTGTGGCCACTGCTCGCCGCGTCCCAGTGGGTTCACGTCGGCAAGTCGGCGGTCTTGGGCCTGGGACACGTGGAGATTGTCCGGCTACCGGGCCAGGCATGACGAAAAGCTTGAAGTGAGTACGACGAAGGGTCAGTACGCAAGGAGAACACGATGGCTGACGATATCGCGCAGACGAATATCAATCTCTTGATCTGTACGGTGGGTGGGAGTGCCGAGCCGATTGTCGCCTCACTGAAAGGATGGCAGCCGGCACGAATCCTTTTTGTGCCGTCCGCCGACACAATGCCTCTAGTCGACTCGGAAGTGATTCCCTTGGCCAGGCAAGAGGGCCTGGTGGTCAGCCCGGGATGCTATGAAATCTGCGTCCTTCCCGACGGTCAGGATGTCTCCTCCTGCATGGAGCGGATTCGGACATTGAATTCGGAAGTCGAGCGGTGGTTAAACCGGGGAACGGACTATCAGGTGGTGGTCGACTTTACCGGGGGGACCAAGTGCATGTCAGCAGCGCTGGCTGTCCAAGCGACCCGGTGGCGATGCCTATTCAGCTACATCGGCGGGGAAGCCCGAACCAAGGATGGCACGGGAATCGTTGTTTCCGGAAAAGAGCAGCGGTTACAGAGTGAGAATCCATGGGAATTGCTGGGGTATCATGCCGTGGAACAAGCAATTACCCTTTTCGACCAGGGGGCGTACCGGGCATCGGGACGGCTGTTGGAAGAGACGACGCGGAGTGTGAGGAGACCCGAGCGAAAGCGGGAACTGATGACGCTCAAGCGGCTGACCGATGCCTATGACTCGTGGGACCGCTTCAATCACCGCGAGGCAAATAACAGATTGGCCGAGGTGGAGAAGTCAGCCAATGACCTCCGTGCCATTCTTGCCAGTCAACCTCGCGCCGATCTGTTGCTGAATCAGATCGCCGAGCACCGCGAACACCTTCGTACACTGGACGTTTCCGAGGGGCCGACCACTGAACTGGTGGCCGACCTACTGGGAAATGCCGGCCGCCGAATTCGCGAGGGTCGTTTCGATGACGCTGTCGCCCGGTTGTATCGTGCCCTGGAGGCGATCGCCCAACACCGACTTCGAAAGGAACATCAGATCGATAGCACCAGCAACGTCCCGTTGGCTGTCGTCCCCGAGGCGCTACGGTCGATATGGCAGCCCCTGGCGAAGGATGGAAATCTAAAGATCGGCCTTCAGGACGCGTATCAACTGCTACTCGCTTTCGATGATCCCGTGGGAGCCCAGTTTTCACAACTTGGTCTCGATGACCGAAGCCGTTCTCCTCTTTCCACGCGGAATGCCTCGATTTTAGCGCATGGTTTTCAACCTGTTTCCGAGAAGGTCTGTGATAAGTTGTGGGAGGCCGCTCTCCAATTGTCGGGCTTTTCGGAGGCCGAGCTGCCTGCTTTTCCATGTTTGGGGGTGGAGAACGCGGGTGCGTGACCATTTTCAGCGGAGTGTGACGAGGGGTGGCCGATTTTACTTGCTCGAATGACGGACGACACATCGGTGGGAGGTAGGACTCATGAATCATTTTGACCTCCGCGAATTGGAGGAGAAGTGGCGATCGGGGGGTGATCGCCAACAGACACTCGACCAGATTCGCCATGTCGTGACAGCTCGACGTCAACAATCAGGTGGACACCGGGATTGGGGGCTATTCTGCGAGGAGGCGGGTTTGATGTCGTTGGCGTTCAGCGAATTTCAATTGGCACTGCGAGACGACCGAACCGACGCGGTTGCCATGGCGAGACTTGCCCACCATTATCACGAACGGGGAGACGTTGCCCGTGCTCTGGGATTATTGTCCGAGCTATTGCTTCAGCAACCAACGAACGAAGAGTGGCTGGAGGAGTACATCGGCATTCTGCGCGAGGAGGGTGCGGAACCTCGGGCGTTGGAGGCGCTGCAGCGGGCGTCGGAGTCGGGACTCGCGGCGGATGTCGAGAATCGCTTGCGACTTTCGCTGGAGCGATCGATGCCGCGGGAGAGCAGGGCTCGGGAAGGAGTTGATGAAGAACTGGTACCGACGGATGCCGATTGTGTCCGCTTTCATACGCTGTTTAGCGGTCGCGAGGGCGTGCATGCTCGCCAATGGGCGAAGAACGGTGGTGAGGTCGGTTACAGCCCGATTCACGAACCTTTGACAC
>JBJHCD010000441.1:0-5581 GCA_050485845.1 Pirellulaceae bacterium
GTTTATGACTATGATCGAGTTCGTCCGGGCTGGCCTTATCGTGAGTGGGTGATCGCCGCGCTGAACGGCGATCTTCCGTACGATCAGTTCATCGTCGAGCAATTGGCGGGGGATCTGCTCCCCGACGCTCGAGATGACCAGCGTATTGCCACCGGCTTCATCCGCAATTCTCCGGTCCCGCAGTACCGTTTTGATTCGATGGTTGACCGAGTGGCCACGATGGGAACCGCCCTACTCGGCTTGACTCTTGAATGTGCTCAGTGCCACAACCACAAGTTCGACCCCGTGACGCAGCTCGAGTTCTACCGGCTGATGGCGGTCTTCAACAATGCCGAAGATCGCGTGGAGGAACTGCGAGCCCCGATATCGGGAGAAGTCACCAAGGCACTCGTCGTCGCGGAAAGAGTGGAACCGGCGGAAACCTTCGTGGCCTTGGGAGGCTCGTTCCTTAATCCGGGCGAGCGGGCATGGCCCGGGACGCTGGCGGCGTTTCATGATCCACGCGAGGACCAGTCGTTCACGCGACTGACGTTGGCGGAGTGGATGGTGGATGAACGGAATCCCTTGGTGGCTCGCGTGATGGTCAACCGGCAATGGGAGGCACTGTTCGGACAGGCGCTCGTTCCGACCAGCGAGGACTTGGGAAGCCGCACCGCGCGACCGACTCACCCCGATCTCTTGGATTGGTTGGCGGTCGAGTTTCGTGAGTCGGGTTGGAGTTTGAAACAATTGCACCGAATGATTCTCAATTCCGCCACCTACCAGCAATCTTCCGTGCGCACGGCGGCGAGCGGCGAGTCCGATCCTCAAAATCAGTGGTTGGGGCGAGGAGGTCGGTTCCGCTTGGACGCGGAACTGATTCGGGATGTGGCACTTTCGGCGGCCGGAGTCCTGGAACCGAGCATTGGGGGCCCGAGCGTTTTTCCACCGCAGCCTCATGGCATTTCAGAAAACCGTTTTCGCGGCGCCATGGAATGGAAGACCAGCGAGCAGGGCGACCGATATCGGAGGGGCCTCTACACGTTCTGGAAACGTTCGGCGCTTCATCCGGCAATGGGTCTATTCGACGCGCCCCGTCGCGAGGACTCCTGCCCTCGGCGGGGACGCAGCAACAGTCCACTCCAAGCACTGGTCACTCTGAATGAACCCGCTTACTTCGAGGCGGCCGTGTTGTTGGGGCATCGCATGTGGAGACACGATTCCGATAACAGTGATCCGAGCGAGAAGTTGCGCCACGGATTTCGAATCTGCACCAGTCGCTGGCCCACCAGTCAGGAACTGGAATTACTTCGGAACTTTCATGAAGCAGAGCACCAACGGTTTCTCGAGGATCCAGAGGCCGCTCGGGAGTTGGTCTCCGCGGTGGCCCATCCCGAGTCGATGGGACTCGAGCCGGATCGCATTGCCGACCTCCCCGGTTGGGCCGCTTGCGCCATGGTGGCCAATGTTTTGTTGAGCCTCGATGAAACCATTTCCCGCCCCTGATGGGGAACGAAAGTATAGGTAACAAAAATGTTGTCGGAGCAGTTCAGCAGCATGAACCCATTGGATCGTCGCCGGTTCTTGGACCTGGGGGCAACGGGGATCGGCAGTCTGGCCCTGGCGAGCCTGTTGCCATCCAGCGGACTCGCGACCACCTCCAGCAGTTCGGCTGGGCCCCATTTTGCACCTCGAGCCAAGAACATTATTTTCCTGTTCATGGCGGGGGGGCCCAGTCAACTGGACCTATTCGAGGACAAACCCGAGTTGCGGAAACGGCATGGTCAGGTCGCCTCCAAGGAACTGCTGGGGTCGATCCGCTTCCCCTTTGTCAAGGACGATCCCGAACTGCTGGGCTCACCCTATAAATTTCGGCGGCATGGCCAGAGTGGGGCCGTGGTCTCCGAGTTGCTGCCGCACTTGTCCGGGGTCGTGGATGAACTCTGCTTTATCAAGTCGATGCATACCAGCAACACGGCCATCAATCATCAGGATGGACAGTTGTTCTTCACGACGGGGGCGTTGCGCGAGGGGCGGCCGAGTCTGGGGGCATGGCTGAGCTACGGGTTGGGGAGTGAGAACGAAGATTTGCCCCGATTCGTCGTGCTGCTGTCGAACAAGGTGCCGCGAGGAGGAGCCAGTATTTTCGGGCACGGATTTTTGCCGGCCACGCATCAAGGTGTCCCGTTTCGTACCGCCGGCGAACCGGTGCTCTACTTGGAGAACCCTCGCGGCGTCAGTTCCGATGCCCGTCGTCGGTCGGTGGAGACCGTGGGCTCCTTGAATCGGCTGCTATTGGAGCAGGTCGGGGATCCGGAAATTGAAGCACGAATCGCCTCTTTCGAAATGGCCTATCGGATGCAGACCTCCGTTCCTGAACTGATGGAAATCGAGGAGGAACCGGAGTGGGTTCATCGAATGTATGGCACCGAACCGGGACGGCAATCGTTCGCGAACAACTGCTTGCTGGCGCGACGCCTTGTCGAGCGAGGCGTCCGGATGGTGCAACTGGTCGATCTCGATTGGGACCATCATGGGGACCGCAAGGAGCGGGATATCATTCATGCCTTACCGGCCCAGTGCCGCACGGTCGACCGGGCCGTGGCCGCCTTGATCCGGGACTTGAAGCGGCGAGGACTCTTGGACGAGACCCTGGTCGTCTGGGGCTCGGAATTCGGCCGCACGCCGATGAATGAGGAGCGGGGTGGTTCGACATTCCTGGGCCGTGATCATCACACGGCGGCCTTCACGATCTGGATGGCGGGAGGAGGCGTGCAACCGGGGGTGACCATCGGCGAAACGGATCCTCTCGGGCTGACCATCACCGAGCGGCCCATTCATACGCATGACTTGCATGCCACGATCCTCCACCTGCTGGGACTGGACCACGAGCGACTGACGTATCGCTTTCAGGGGCGACCGTTTCGCCTCACCGATGTTCATGGCCATGTGGTGCCCGAGGTGCTGGCCTCCTCCCTCCCCCGCTCTCCCGGAAATTGAATCGGCAGCCGCAGGATGAATCGCGTTCCCTGGTCGCCCGCAGCCGGCTCGCACCAGATACGGCCGTTGTGAGCCTCGATGATTTGGCTCCGACGGCCGATCTCCCGCCCGTGCCGACGCGGTACAATGATCCCGAAACCTCGGACCTGCAGGTCACCGTCCGCAGTGGCACGCAGCATTTCGACTTCACTTTGGGTTCCTGAAGGACAGGTTCGCATTGACGCGGAACTTGTCGGTACCAATTCCATGGAGTCCGAGATTCAACAGGTTCTCACGCGGCTGACCCTCCAACCCTGCGTGCTTGCGATCCGCTGGAGCAGCAAGGGGGACGCAGACCGAGGGGACTCCTGACCCCCAATAACCAATCGAGGGGGGCGAGGGAGCCGAGTGGGAAAACGACCTGGACAATGGGAAAGGGTTGCGGTACCTTCCCGCCCTCTTCGAGGTCCCAGATGGAATGGAATCCCACTGGGGCAAAATGAGATCACTGAAGTGCGGAAAGGTTAGCGCGCGTTTAGATTCCCCGGCCGAATGGAGTCCATTCGGCTCGAATCGACCGCACCCGCTTGGAGCAGCGAACGGAATCGCATGTCTGGGTACTCGCGTTGGAAAGATCTGGTCCTCCCCGTGGCATTGATCGCCAGTATTCTGGTGATCTTGGTGCCACTTCCCGCACCCCTGCTCGACTTACTGCTGGCAGCCAATATCACCCTGGCGGTCATGGTCCTCCTGACGACCGTCGCGGTTCGCTCCCCCTTGGAATTCAGTCTCTTTCCCACATTCCTGCTGGCCGCCACCCTGGGGCGACTGGTCCTGAACGTCGCTTCGACCCGTCTCATTTTGACTCGAGCAGCCACCGACCAGATGGAGGCGGCCGGGGGAGTGATCCGGGGTTTCGGCGAGTTTGTGGCGGGTGACCATGCCGTGGTGGGTCTGATTATTTTTTGCATTTTGATCGCAATTCAGTTCTTGGTGATCACGAAAGGGGCCACTCGGATCAGCGAAGTGGCGGCTCGTTTCGCGCTCGATGGAATGCCGGGGCGTCAAATGGCGATCGACGCGGATGTCAGCGCCGGGCTGATCGACCAGAAGGAAGCTCGGCGACGCCGCGAGGAGATCACGCAGCAAGCTGATTTTTATGGGGCCATGGATGGGGCCAGCAAGTTTGTCCGCGGGGATGCCATTGCCGGCATCGTCATTACGATGATCAACATCGTGGGTGGGCTCTATATCGGCATCTTCGAGGCGGGGATGCCGTTCTCCCAAGCCGCGGCGCTCTACACGAAATTGACCATTGGGGATGGGTTGGTCAGTCAGATTCCAGCCTTCCTGGTCGCCCTCGGCGCTGGACTGTTGGTGACGCGAAGTACCCAGCGTGTCGAACTATCCCAGGAATTCCTGAGTCAGCTCTTCGCCCATCCCCGTACCTTGCTGATCGCGGCTGGTTTCCTCGGCGTCCTCCTCTTCACTCAACTTCCCACACTTCCCTTGCTCGGTCTGGGATTCGGCTGTGTCTCCTTGGCCGGCGTGCTGACTCGCCAGCAAAAGCACCAGCAAGCTCAGCAGCAGGAGGTCGCCCAGCGCCAGCAGTCGCCCACCAAGGCTCGTCCGGACGAGCGTATCGAAGACTTTCTGGCGATCGACCCGATGGAAGTCGAAATTGGAGTCGGCTTGATTCGCCTGGCCGACCCGCATCGCGGAGGCGATCTGTTGGCTCGAGTGACCGGGGTTCGACAGGCAATTGCCCGAGAAATCGGCATCGTCTTGCCGAAAGTGCGGATCCGCGACAACATGCAATTGGGTCACCAGCAGTATCGGATCAAGTTGGCCAATAATCCGGTGGCGGAGGCCGAGCTTCGGCCTGACCAACTCCTGGCCACCGAGTGGGAAGGACCGGGGAGCGGAGTTCCGGGAGAGGAAGTGGCGGATCCCGTCTTTCAGCACCCCGCGAAGTGGCTGCCGCGGGACCAGCGCGAGCAGGCCGAGCGGTTCGGCTGCCGACTGCGGGAACCACAAGCCGTGCTGGCCGAGCATCTCCAGGAAGTCGTGCGACAACATGCCGACGAGATCCTCGATCGAGACGCAACGAAACACCTGATCGATGAGCTGCGCAAGACCTCTCCCGCCGTGGTGGATGAGTTGATCCCCGACGTGATGAAGCTGAGCGACGTGCAGCAAGTGTTGCAAATGCTCCTGCGTGAGCAAATTCCGATTCGTCAACTCGGACGAATCCTGGAAACCCTGGGCGATCACGTGACGCGAACGAGTCATCCGATCTGGCTGCATGAGGCCGTGCGGCAACGGCTGGCCCGTACGATCTGCAGCCGGTATCGCGACAAGCAGAATCGCCTGATGGTCGTCACCATCGACCCCGCACTGGAAGACCGACTGAAGGAAGGGATGGAATATCAGGAATCGGGCGTGGTGATTCGGTTAACGCCATCCATCGTCGAACAGATCTGCGATCGGATCGCCCGTGAATCGACCGCGCTGACTCGCCAGGGACGTCCCATGATCCTGCTGGTAAACCCCTCGATTCGTCCAGGGCTGCGGCACTTGCTGGCGACTCATCTTCCCAAGGTGCATGTACTCAGTTACCAGG
>JBJHCD010000442.1:0-5570 GCA_050485845.1 Pirellulaceae bacterium
CGGGTTCCTACCGATTGAACATGGCCTTCGGTACCGAACTGGCGATCGACAATGCCAACACCAGTTTTGACACGGCCACGGTGGTCGGGACGTTGGGACTGGGAGGGCAAGTCATTCGGTCCGAGATCCTTTCTCCCGCCTACCCGATTCTGTTGCCGGGAGGTTTGGATTCGCTCGAGCCAGGGCATCGGCACGTTCCCGTGGAGCATCATCTTCATGGAGGGCCGAGCACGACCGCGTCGAACTCGGTGGTCACCGCCTTTTACAACTTCAACGATTTCTACGGCGCGCTCCCCTCGGGGGACACTCCAGTCAACGCGATCACCGAAGCTCAGAAAGAACGTGCTCGCGAGATTTTCCAGATCTTCAGCTACTACCTCGGGATTGAGTTTGTTGAGACCCAGACGACCCAGGGGATTACCGTCGTCACGGGCGACATGCGGGCCATGGACCCGAACATCGAAGTCGGTCCGGGGGGCGTGGCCGGGATTTCGGATGGTTCGCTGAACGGCCGAGTGATCATGGATGCGGCGGAGAACTGGGGAGACAGCGAATATGGAGGGAGCTGGTTCCGAGTCGCCATGCATGAGATCGGACACAGCATTGGCTTGGGGCACTCGTACGACCTCCCCAACTTGACGATCATGGGTGGGTTCGGCTCGGGAGAACCGGTGTTTCCCGGTGACCATGACTTGGTCCACGCTCGCTTCATCTACCCCAATGCCAGTCGGGATATTGATACCTACCGTTTTGAACTGGATGAAGCGGGTTGGTTGACGGCTGAGACGGTGGCCGAGCGATTGCCGCAGTCGAGTCTGTTGAACTCGCAACTGATGCTGTACCGCGAGGTACAGGGGGCAAGCGGTCCGGTTCGTGAACTGCTGGCTCGTAACGACGACTATTTCGGGAATGACTCGCAGATTCACGTCTACCTCGAGCCTGGGACGTACTACGTCGCGGTGATGAGCACGAAACATGAGGACGTCGATCTCGAAATCGAGGACTCGGGCTTTGGAGGGACGACCGAGGGTGCGTATGAACTCCATTTGAATTTCCTCCCGAATCCGGCTTCCTCGCTGGTCGACTCGAGAGGAACCTCTCTCGATGGAAACTTGGACGGAACTCCGGGCGGAAAGTTCCAGTTCTGGTTCCAAGCGGGACCGACTATTTTCGTCGACCGGGCCAATGACCGAACGCCGGGCATTGACGGGGATGGCTCGCTGGCCGACCCATTCGATAACATCGCCTCGGCCATCGAGTTGGCTCGAACCACGCTGGTGATGCCGCGATTGGGTGGCGACGCGCTAAGCAATGGGGAGACCTTCCGGTTGGTGGATGGCGTGGGACAGCAGGCAACTTTCGAGTTCCTCAGCTCCGGCGGCCCTTCGGGTTCGAACCTACCCGTCTCTTTCTCGGCGGGTGATTCTCCCGCCGACTTGGCCCAAGCCGTGGCCGATGCGATCAACGGTGCCTCGCTGAACGTGACCGCGATGGTGGTTGACGGGATGGTCCGTCTCCAAGGGGCATCCATTATCGATTCGTCGGGCAGTCCGACGCTGCTTCGTTCGTCGAACTTGGTCCGGATCGTGGGAAATGGTGGTCCGGATGGCGACATTTCCACGTTGGAAGACAATCGTCCCTACCTGATCGGCTTTGACAACAACAACCAACCGCTTCGGGACGGAACCAGTTTGCAAGTCCCGCAGGGCGTCACGGTGATGATTGACGCTGGTGCCCTGTTGAAGTTGCGGCGAGCGAACGTGGATGTGGGGACTTCGGCACAGAATCTGAACCGCCGGGCCGGCGCTTTGCAGGTCTTGGGGACCCCCGAATCGAACGTCATCTTCGCCTCGCTGCGCAATGACGCGCTCGGTGGAGATAGTGATGGTCCGAGCGTGGGTCCGCGCCCTGGGGACTGGGGAGGCATAGTTTTCCGAGCGGACTCGGATCATGAACCAGACGGTATTTTCCTGAACTGGGTCAATCAATCGCAGATTCGCAGTGCGGGCGGGTTGGTTCCCGTCGGTTCCGTGGATGAGCGTTTTTCTTCGATTCACTTGGTCGAATCTCGTCCCTCCATCCTGTTCAATTCGATCGTCAACAGTGCCGATTCGGCCGTCTCCGCTGATCCGAACAGCTTCTACGACGAAGATGGTCGTCTGGGGCCGATGATTCGTGGCAATGAGATTCTGAACAACAGCATCAATGGTCTGTTCATCCGCATCCAGACGCCGCTCGGCGCCGCCCTGAATCGCATTGAATTGCCGACGCGCTGGGCCAATACAGATATCGTCCATGTGGTAACGGAAAATGTGTTGATCGCATCCCAGCCGGGTGGTCCTCTCTTGAACTCCTCGACCGGAATGCGTGAAGCGCGACCGGATGGAAGGTTGCGAATCGACCCCGGCGTGATTGTGAAGGTCGAGGGATCTCGGTTCGAGGGGTTGATCGGCAGCCAATTGATTGCCGAGGGGACGCCGCAGCGACCGATCATTTTCACCTCGCTGTCGGACACGGCCTATGGTGCGGGCGGAACATTCCGCACCAAGCAGGATCCCCAGGGGACCACGCCTGCCCCCGGCGATTGGGGCGGCATGATTTTCAACGCCACTTCAACTGCCAGCCTGGACCATGTCGTATTGGCGTACGCCGGTGGATTGGTGCCGATCGAGGGTGGATTCGCTCGATTCAATGCCTTGGAAGTCCATCAGGCCGAACTGCGTCTGACCAACAGCACGATTCGCGACCATGCATCGGGTCAGGAGACCTCCAATCCGAACCGCAATGGTCGAGGAAGCAACGCGGCGGCGGTACTGTTCGTCCGAGGGGCTCAGCCCATCGTGGTAAACAACGTCTTCCGAGACAACGCGGGTTCGGTGATCCACATCAACGCCAACGCGATGCAGGAAGTTCCCCAGCAGGATCCCGGCCGCTCCACGGGTTGGGTTCAGGCATTCGATGAGTTCAACGACAATCACGGTCCGCTGGTTCGCCTCAATCGGCTGGACAACAACAGCATCAATGGGATGGAGATCCGCGGTGGCGTGTTGACCACCGAATCGGTGTGGGACGACACGGATATCGCCCACGTGCTGCGAGGCGAGATCACGCTTCTGAACCACCACACCTACAGTGGTCTCCGGCTGCAAAGCAGTCCCGATGCCAGCTTGGTGGTGAAGCTTTCGGGAGCCAACGCCGGCTTCACGGCGAATGGGACGCCGCTAGATATCGACGACCGAATCGGTGGATCGATATACATCGTCGGGGCTCCGGGTCGGCCCGTGATCATGACTTCGCTGGCGGACGACACGGTCACGGCCGGTTTCGACCTCCGCGGCCAACCGCAAGGAGATACGAACAACAATGGCTTGAGCGTCGGTCAACCAGGTCAGTGGCGCAGCATCCGACTGGATGAGTACTCGAATGACCGCAACGTGGCGATCGTGCTGGAGAAGGAACGTCCCTACACGGGGACCACCGACCCCAACGGGACTCCGGGAACCGCCCAGTTCCTAGGCGAGTTGGCTCCGAATGAAAAGAGCGGCGACGTCAACCGTCGGCTCGGTTTCGAAATCCATGGCCATATCAGCTACGACCGTCCTTCCGATGTCGATGTCTACAGCTTTACGGGAACTCCCGGGACGGAAGTCTGGTTCGACATCGACCGGACGAGCCCCTCGCTGGACACGGTTCTGGAACTGCTGGATCAGAATGGGAACGTGGTGGCCCGATCGACCAGCAACGACGACCTCTCCGGGCTAGCGCTTCCCCTGATCAAGGACAGCTGGCGCGGACCCGACTTCTACACGATCAATCCGCGGGACGCGGGGATGCGAGTGATTTTGCCGGGGAATTCCGGCCAGACGCAGACCTACTATATCCGCGTTCGCAGCATGCCGGCGCCGGGAGACATCAACAACCTTCAGGGCGGTCTGACCTCCGGCCAGTACCTGCTACAGGTTCGGCTCCGCCAAATAGTGGAGAAGCCAGGATCCACCATCCGCAATGCGGACATTCGCTTCGCAACGAACGGGATCGAGGTGATCGGTCTGCCGAAGCATTCACCTCTGTCGGCGGAATCGTATGAAACAACGGGCCCCAACAACACGTTTGCCGAGGCCCAGCCGCTGGGGAATCTGTTGACCTCGGACCGGAACACGATCAGCGTCGGCGGCTCGCTCAGCTCCCCCACCGATGTCGATTGGTACAGCTTTACCATCGACTACGATCTCATTCAGGCGATTGGAGGTCGCTCGGATGGGGCCCGCACATGGGCGACCATTTTCGACATCGACTACGCGGATGGCTTGTCGCGACCCGATACCGTCCTTTCCGTGTTTGACGCCGATGGGAATCTGATTTTGGTCAGTCGAGATTCCAACATCGAGGATGACCGGTCGGGACCAAGCGGAGGCCTGACGGACCTGTCGCGCGGCAGCGCGGGACCGCTGGATCCCTTCATCGGCACGGTCCAAATGCCGGCGGGCGTTGTTCCTGTCGGAGTCACTCGGCAATACTACGTCGCCATTACCTCGAACGCTCAGCTTCCCCAGGCGATGAACGCCACGTTCACGGCCAACCCGGAAAACCCACTGATCCGGCTGGAGCCGATCAATTCGGTCCGCCGAATCGCCGAAGACCATATCGGCTTCCAGGGGCATACGACGGGAACTGCAGCAGCATCCTCCACGCTTACCCCTGTAACCCCGTTGTTCAACATTTCCAGCGCGGTCAACCTCTCGGCCCATGTGACGCCGTTCGAGCTGAGCGACGTGGTCCTGTATGTATCGCAAGGGAACCGGCTATTCACGGCGAATCCGTTTTCGGGCGGAATCGTCACCGATGTGGGGCAGCTTTCCGCGCCGGGAACCAACACGGTGCGGGACATTGCCATTCGGACTGATGGTCTGATGTTCGGCGTGGAAACCATTGCCAATGCGGCGAATACCGCCGGGCGTTTGGTGCAGATCGACCCGGGAAATGCCGCGGAGACGGTCATCGGGAATGACAACATCCCCGATTTCGATCCCGACGCCGATCCGACTGATCCCAATCAGGTAACCAGCGACGTGGTCGAGGCCCTGGCTTATCAGCGCACGGGAGTCGCGACGTACAATTTGTTCTATGCCGTGGCGGGTGGCCAAAACAGCGCGGCCGGAAGCACCTTGTTCCAAGCGAACATGGATGGTTCCGCCATTTTGAACTTGCCAGTGGACGAGGACAATCCGGTTCCACCGCGGGAGATCTTCCAGAACGTTCCCGGCGATCTCGGCCGTACCACGGGGATGGCGTTTATCGGAGGCACCCTGTATGGCGTGAGTAACAACGGTTACTTTTTCACGATTAACACCGCGACCGGACGGGCAGAAAACGTGGTCAACGTGGGCCCGAACTTCTCCGGCTTGGCGCTGGGCCCGCAGAACGTCCAGGGAGGGGCCTACGCTAACTTGCTGTTCGCCGTTACAAGCGGCGGCCAGTTGTATGCCCTGAATACCAGCGGTGTGCCCCAGCCGATTTTCAATAATGGGGCGACGTCGATTCAGACCGTGGGCGGCGCGACGGGATTGGCC
>JBJHCD010000443.1:0-5535 GCA_050485845.1 Pirellulaceae bacterium
GAGAATAGTCTGGGGAAGCTTTTCGAACACGGCGTCCTGAAATTGGGTCATGATCGGGACAAGATCGATAGCGAGATCATGCGATTCCTTCACTTCGGCTTGTCGTTCCAACAACCATTCCAGCACCACCTCGTCAGTCACGTCAAGCCGAACAAGGACCGTCAGGAGATAGTGAAAGGAATCAAATTTCCTAAAGTCGTGTGGGCCCAGTTCGATTTTACTTCCCAAGCCGGCGAGGCTGAGCCTACTTAATTCACTCTGAAATCCATCTGGTTTAAACAGGCCAACATTTGTGTTATTCAAATCGATGATTCTTGCTGATCGTTGGTCCGGCGCGGCGAGCACTGGTTTGATCTGATCGAGCAGTCTCTGCCGGAAGTTAGGGAGCAGCCTTTCCAGATACACGAAATTCTCCGGCTCGCGATAGATCGCTTCTACCAACGGTATCCAACGGCTCGGCTGGACGTTGTGTCTACTTTCGAAGACGTACCGGAGGTTATCGGCGATGATGTAACGTCGCCAAACCGCCGGCAAGGCGTCTAGCTCTTCGTCGCTCCCTGGAATAAAGCCGAACAGCATTCCACCACTTTGGCGATATGCCTGGAACGTTGCACGAAAAACCTTTTCGGAAAGTTCCTCATGTTTTGGCGCAAGCTGCTTCGCAAGCCGGGAGCCAAGCCCCATCACAGCGTATGAATGTCGCCGCGACAATTCGGGCATTACTTCCAGCAGTCTGTTGCTCACTTGGATCAGATCGTCGTCGGAATCTATATAGGGATGAAGATTGAGGATGAGTTCCGAATAACTGCTCGCTCGAGGAATGCGGCTCTCCGCCATGTCTCTTAAGAGTCTTTCGACCAGCTCCGCTGGAGAACTGACCATGGCTAGCAACTGTTGCACTATTTCGAGCGGGGCGCCGTCGGGCGTTTCGGGGTGGATCAGCGCGTACATGCCATGCCGACGTACCGCCTCCAAAACCAATTCCACAATCTCTTCCTGTGAATCTTGCGGTCGGAGAGAAATCAGGGCCCTCATGGCGTGCTGAATCTTGGCGGCAGGCCGCTCCAACTTCGGATTATCGATCCATTCATTCGTCGGAATTGCGGCACTCCGATCCAATCTCAGAACATCGAGCCATTCATCTGTCGTTCTCCCCTCGTAGACCACCTCACGTGGACCGGGACTCACCGGATCGGTCGCTGCCGACCGGGCGATGGCTTCACTGCGGGGTTGGCTTCGGATCCGAGCGATCACGGTTTCCCCTCGACGCAGCTCGAAGCTGCCGTTCTCGATCATCACGGTCCGGTCCACGGGCTGATCGATGAGGATCTCGTACTTGTCGGCTCGCAGCCGAGTGGCATTGGCTCCCGGCTGTAGTTCGAGGTGTCGGACCGGTTCGCCCTCCGAGACAACTCGCACCCGCAGATCAGCCTGATCGGTCTCAATCACCAACTGTCCCTGCATCGTCTCCAGCACAATCAAGATCGTTCCCAGCACGACCGCTCCAGCCGCCGCCAGCAGAGTCGCCAGGACCCGCCACCCGCCGCGCATCCAGCCGGACGACTCGGTGCCTGGGGACGCCGCGACCGGCTCAGGCCCTGCCAGCGGCACGTTCGGAGGCCAGTCGGGAAGGCCGGGCTGCCGGTCCAATTCGGCCTCTTGGAGTTCGTCCGCCTGGTCGCGGAGATTTCTGCGAGCTGTATCGATCAGTGATCGCAGGTCGGCCGATGGGGTGAGTGGTTCCAGCAGTTCCGCCACGGCGGCGGCGGATGTGGGGCGCCGAGCGGGATTGCGGTCCAAGAGGAGGTCGATGACCCGAGCGAACTCGGCCGGCAGATCGGGCCGCAGTGTCCGCACGGCCGGCGGTCGTTCCGTTGCCAGAAGACGGAGCTTTTCCAGAGGCGACCCATCCGGCGTCGGCGCCAGCGGAGGGCGTCCCGCCACGAGGCGAAATAGCGTGGCCCCGAGGCTGTAGAGGTCTGACCGATGCGTGACGCCGCGCTGTCCGTCGGCCTGTTCCGGAGCCATGTAGTCGAGTGTCCCGAGCAACTGCCCGACGGTGGTCCAGTCATCCACCGGCTGACACCAAGAGCAGAGATCGGCCAGGCCCAGGTCGAGCAGTTTGACTTGGCCTTGACCGTCGAGCATCAGATTGGAGGGCTTGATGTCACGGTGAATGACTCCTTGAGCGTGGGCATGATCGAGTCCCAATGCGACTTGCCGCCCGATTTCCGCCGCGTCGGCCGGAGTGATCGTCCCGACGGCTCGCACAATTCGGCTGAGGTCCAAGCCGTCGATGAGTTCCATGACCAGAAAATGAGTATCGCCGTCCAGTCCGGCGTCTGTTGCCGAGACGATGGCGGGATGATTCAGGCGACCGACCAATCGCATTTCGCGCTGAAAGCGCCCGATCGCCTCTCCATCGGCGCTTCGGCGAGCCGGCAGCAGTTTGACGGCCACCCATTTATCGAGACTCCGGTGACGGGCTCGATAGACCATCCCCATGCCTCCCGACCCAATTCGCTGCACCAGTTCGTAGGAGCTGAGCTTGCGGTTGGCGATCTCGCGCCAGGAATCCTCCGCTGGAGGTGCCTCGAGGTCTTCGCCGCAGTTCTCGCCAGGTTTTTCGCCGAGTTTTTCCTCCCGTTTCTCGTCGAGGTTCATGTCGCTGGCAGGGTCTTGCACGTTGTCTTCCCGATTGCGTTCGAGGTGACTGACTTGGGGGAGAACGTTCAGCAGCACATCTGGCTCGTCCTTGGCGATGGCGGGTGAGTCGAGGTGATTGACCACCTCTTCGCAGCAGCGGCAGTCCTGCAGGTGTTTTTCGATGAGCGAACTCTCGGAATCCGACAATTGTCCGACGAGATATTCCCGCAGCTCTTTCTTGGAGGGGCAAGTGGAGGTGGCCAGCATGAGAAGGGCTCCCGATGGGCTTTCCGAGGGGAATTGTGTCGGGGCGGAATCCAGTCTCCGCCCGCCTACAGTCTAGAACGATTGGCGCGTGACACGAAATTGTTTCGCCACCCGAGGCGCGAGCCGTAGGGATAGCCCTGGGTACCCGCTTTTACCCTGTTCCTCCTCCGCGGCGCTAGCCAGGGCGCCCTGGGTACACGCTTTCCATCGACGCTTTCCCCGAGCGAGGCGAACGGGTGAGCGTTGCGGCCTCGGTGCGTTCCCTCAGAAAGAAACGGTCTTGCTCGGCCGCGAGAAAATGTTTTTCTAGGGGGGGCTGTAGCTGGCCAGTCGTGGCCCCTCCGTAACGGGTGCGACGGATGCCATGTTTGGAGTGGCGTCGGCTCAAAATCGGAAGGGTGTCTTGGGATCGCATCCTAGCCCGAGGCGCGAGCCGTAGGGATAGCCCTGGGTACCCGTCTTCCAGCTAAAATAGGCCCCCCCGGTATCAAGATCTCAAGATCCGCAGGGTGTCTTCGGATCCGACGATCCGCAGGGTGTCTTCGGATCTCACGATCCCTCGCGAAGACACCCGTCGAGTTTTGTGCCCGTCGAGTTTTGTGCCGAAAGCCCCCCTCCCGCTTTCGCTCCGAAAACTGAACACTGAAAACTACCACGACTTTCGCGTTTCGGTTACTCCCGAAGTCGGACGGGAGGGGCGTCGGGAGGGAGATGTGCGTTTCGCGATGAGGGCTCGTAGCTGGGAACCGGCAAGAGATTGGTCAGCCATGATGTTTGCCGAGTGGCCGGGACGTGATGTCGAGTCTCGGGGACGAGAATTCGGACCAGGTCGACTACCTGAGCCGGTTGGGGATTGTCCCAGATCACTGGGCCCTGATCGTTCTCCAAAATGACGCCAGGACTGCCACACCTTCCTCGAATCAGCATTCCCGTGGTATCGATTCGGAAGTCGAATCCGAGGCGACGGTAACGAAGGCGAGCCCCCTCGAGGGCTTCGTCTTGGGAACTCTTCCAACCAAACTCGGCCATGGCTCCCGCATAGAGCGAACGGCTCAGAGTCCCTTCCTCACCCGTCATGATCCCCTCGGCACCAACCAGCCTTCCCGCCTCAAACTCGGCCCGCCGGATTTCCAGATCGCATTCCCCCGCCCAGAGATGGTGAGAGAAAACGTCGGTGATCAGCGCGGACATGTCGATCCGAGTCAGCTTGCCTTCGAATCGTTCGCCTCGCCATCCCTCTTTCCCCAGCCGCCACTCGGATTTCCCTTGAAATTGTGCCTCGGGACCCAGTCGCCCCAGCGCCGGGATGAATTCGGTGAAGGCCGAGCAGGGGAGGGGGCTCGGGCCGGTCTGCACAAAGACCGTGGTTTCCGGCGGAACCTTGTCGCGATTCCGGTGCACTCGGATCCGAGCCCGTTCGGTCATCGCGTAACCGTCCAAGAGGAACTCCATTTGTGCGAAGCCCCCGCTGGGACTTCCACCAAACTGGCATTCGAATTGTGACAGTGTGTGCGACCTGCCCTCTTGCCGCAGCGTGACATTGTGGGCCGAGACGAGGCCGCTCCAGTCTCCCGGGCCCCGACTGGACCGCAACCGGTCGTAAAGTGGTTCCCAGAGCCGATCGACTTGGTCGGCGGGAATCTCGGGATAGGCTGCTTCCACCACCCAACCTCGCTTGCCGGCCGGAGCAATGTGGACTCGACGCACTCGGACCACCAGGGCGTTCGTCTCCGGGTCGGTCAGCGCTAGATCGTGAAACACCATGTCGCCGCGATTGCCGAGTTCAATCGAGGCGATGTCGGCCCGAAAGCCAGTCTCCTGAAGAATTCGCGTCTTCCACTGCTGATAGAGCGCGTCCTGCTGGCGGTTCCAATGGACGGTGATCGCGCACATGCCGACGCAGATTGTCGGGGCCAAGCACAACAACACAAAACCGACGCGGCATAACAGACGGCGGGAAAGATCCGGCATCATTCGAACTTCCTTGTTCGTCGTTTGTGCCCGTCGCTGACGGTAAGTCAGCCGAGCCCGTCAGGGGTGGCATCCACACATCCTAGCCACCAATCGCAATGGTCCTTGAAAGGACCGTCGATCGACTTCTAACGTTCGCGCGCCAACTTCAGAAACTGATCATAACGAGCGCGCATCTCTTGCAGACTATCGTTCCCGAATTTCTCGACCAACGCACACGCCACTTCAAAAGCCACCACGTGCTCAATAATCACGCTCGCCGCCGACACCGCACAAACATCGCTCCGCTCGTAGGCGGCCGATTCGGGTTGCTTGGTGGACAGGTTAACCGATTCCAGCGGTTTGGCCAAGGTACTAATTGGCTTCTTGGCAGCCCTCACAATAAGGGGTTGTCCGTTCGTCATCCCTGCTTCCAAGCCCCCCGCATTATTCGTGGGGCGAGTGTACCCCAGGCTTGGCCGGTCCGCCTGACTGGGGTCGTACTGAATCGGGTCGTGGACCTCGGAACCGGGACGCCGAGCCGACTCGAATCCCAGCCCAATTTCCACCCCCTTGATCGCCTGAACCGCCATCACCGCTTGCGCGATCCGGCCGTCGAGTTTCCGGTCCCATTGAGCATGAGTCCCCAGACCGAAGGGGAGCCCCTCCAGT
>JBJHCD010000444.1:0-5534 GCA_050485845.1 Pirellulaceae bacterium
ACGCCGGCCGACCATGATGTCAATCGCCCCCTTCCGAACCGAGCGTACCTTTTCCCACGATTCAGCATCATGCGGCTTGAAACCGGCCAGATGCCTTTGCAGCAGTGCATCGTATGACCGGAGAAACTGAACCTCGGCCTCTTCGTCCATCGCCGGACGGGGATGCTCGTCCGTCCAAACAGTCAGTTCCTCCCGAGTCAGCGGCTCGAAATCCTCTTCCACGATCGGAGACTCCCAGCCCAGTTGCAGATGGCGATTGAAGAACTCGTACATCTGGGCTCGACTGACATAATTGTAATTGTGTCCGAAATCGTGGTATTTTCCCTCCAGCCGCTCGGGAACCCCCAGCAATTCATAATGTTGGCGAAGTTCGGGAAGTCCCTTGGTTTCGATTTCCCGAGTCCAATCGTTGGCCGCCGTCAGTCCCAGGGGCCGGGGAGCGGAGAGGGCCGCGAATTCGATATTCCCCGTGCCGATCCGCAAGTAGGAGGCGTTCTCACAAGTACATCCTCCCTGCATCGCCGTGGAGACCATCACGGCGGGGAAGGAGGCCGCAGGTCGGGAATCGATGGCCGCCAGGATGAAGGTCTGCGTCCCACCGCCACTGGCCCCCGTCACCCCGATCCGCTCGGTGTCGACCTCCGGAAGCGAACAGAGCCAGTCCATGGCGCGAAGCGAACTGAGGGTCTGCAGCCCGAAGGCGTTGATCAGGCGAAGTTCCGATTGAGCACTGAACAGCCCCCAACGATCGGGAGACGTCAGGTGCTCGCGCTGTGTTCGCAAACTGTGGCCGACTTCTCCCGTAAAGGGAGTACTGTCGGCATAGCCGATCATGTCGTAGTGAAACACCAGGCAGCCCATCCGCACGAGCTGGACGCACCGAGCCTGCAGCGGATAACGCCCCGACTCGGGATACTTCTCCCCCCCGCTTTCCAGTTCGTTCCGCATCGCGGAATCGCCGTGAGCGAAGAATCGCCCATCGGCCCAATGCCCATGCGGAGTGAGGATTGTCGGAAGTTTCCCCTCGGCCTGTTCGGGTCGGTACAGACTTCCGGTCACGTACAGGCCCGGCACGGCCTGGAAGTAAACACGGTCCACCGAGTAACCGGGACGCTCCACTCGGCCATGTACCACCGCCTCGATGGGAGGAAGTTGTGGCAGGGGCCAGAGCCCCGAGGCGACCAGGATGCGTCGCCGCACGTACTCGGCCCGCTCCTCCCATGCTTCCACGCTCGATGGCGGCTGGAAGGGAAAATATCCGTTCAGATCGAGGAGCGGTCCCAAGCGACGGTCTTGGGGGACCCGGCCAACGCGGACTGGCAGGTCCTCCTGACCAAGTCCCTCCCGGCCCGAACCGAGGCAAGCTCCAGCCAGGGTCGCCAAGCCGATGCGCTGCATCGCGGCACGACGGTCACAACGATCATCCGACATGAACATGGAAAGGGAACTCCCAGAATGAGGCTATGCGAATGCGACGCCGCCCGAGGATCTATCTACTTGGCAACCCAGAACCGGCCCTGGAAATCATTTCTTCTTGATCAAATCCGGCCCCTTGCCGACCGCTTTTTCGTACTGTCCATCCGCCGATTTGACGTACTTGGTAAACCCAAGTCGCTCCAGCTTCTTGTCATCCGACGAGTTTTTCGTGATCGCTCGATCAGACCATTTCCCCGCCCCGATATGGGGAGGCAAATAGAGTCGCCGAACTTTTTCCTGGGTTTCGGGATGGACCTCGAGCGGAGGATCACTCATCCGCTGCTCGACCTCGAACCGCTCGCCGGCCGTTCCATCTTCATGAACGACCTCGTAGATGTAGGTTGGCATCCGCACTGATCTCCTGACAATTCGAGAAAACCACCTTCGGTGATCACTCCTGTATTCTAGCTCAAACCTTGCCGCGAGCGACAAGAGGTCCCCGAGAGGCAATAATGGCTCGCGGGCAATGCCCGATCGTCGCCCCTCCCCGATGGCACGGCCTACGGGTATTATGAAGTGGCCGACGACGACGCCTGGGCCCATTCCGCGAAGACGCGGAGAGGGCCCTCCCAGGCTGTAGCCGACCGGCATCCGGAAACAGCCCACCCATCCGGCGACGCGGATTTGCGCGGCTTGCTCACTCACGGACTCCACCTCCATGTCACCTCTCCATGCCACCTCCATGAGGAACTCGGGAATGGAAACTGACCAGCGCTCCCATGCGGAGCGAAATCGACGGGCTCTCCTTTCGGGGCTGATTCTCAGCAGCCTACTGCTTGGCACCGTCCCGGCCGCCGGTTGGGTCGAGCTGGAATCGGCAGCCCTGCATCGGGTGACCGAAGACGTCCGCGTCCTGACCTCCGAGGAATTCGAGGGGAGGGGGCCTGGGACGGAGGGAATCGACAAGGCGGCGGAGTATATTCGGGACGCCTTCCAGCAAGCGGGACTCGCCAGTCCCGCGGAGGATGGTTCGTATTTCCAGTCCTTTGAAGTGCCGATGGGGCATCTGGTCGTGCCGGACCAAACCAAGCTCGTCCTCCAGGGACCCGACGACATGCGCATCGAACTGGAACTCGAATCCGACTTTCGCCCCCTCTACACGGGCTCGATTGAACCGGTCTCCGGGCCCGTCGTTTTTGTCGGCTATGGGATCTCGGCCCCCGATTTCGGTTATGACGACTATCGAGACCTGGACGTCGAAGGGAAGATCGTGCTGATGATCCGGCGCGAGCCACAACAGGGGATCGAAACCGGGCCGTTCCAAGGGGAGAAACCAACACCCCACTCGTACTTCAATACGAAGCTGGATCAGGCGGTGGAGCGAAAAGCCGCGGCGGTGCTGTTCGTCAACGACCCCCACACCGTTCGCCGAACCGAATCGGACACTTTCGTCCCCGGCCAGGGACTTGGTCTGAAGCAAGTGAAGCTCCCATTCGCTCAACTTCAACTCGACGTGGCCGACCGATTGCTGGCGACCTCTCCCATCGCCGGTCCGGAGGGGGACCTGCTGCGGACGGTTACTGAAATCGAAGGCCGCATTGATCGAGACTTGAAGCCCCTGTCGAGCGAACTGGAGGGTTGGACGGGGGAGATTGAATTCGGCTTCGCCCGCCAGCGGGCGGAAACCGTCAATGTCATCGGCGTCCTGGAAGGAGAAGGCCCCAAGGCCCATGAGACCATCATCGTGGGTGCCCACTACGATCACCTCGGTTTTGGAGGCGTGGGGTCGAGAAAGCCCGACGTCAGCGCCATTCACCCCGGAGCGGATGATAACGCCTCGGGCACGGCGGCGGTGATGGAACTGGCGCGACGTCTCTCCGCTGGAGAAACGCCACCCGCAAGACGGATCGTGTTTGTCGGCTTCAGCGGAGAAGAGCGGGGCTTGATCGGTAGTCGCCACTATGTTGCAAATCCAATCTTTCCGCTGGAGGAGACGATCGCCATGTTGAATTTCGACATGGTGGGAAATCTCCGCGAGCAGGAACTGCACGTACAAGGAGTTGGTTCGGGAACGGGCCTGGAAACAATGGCCGACACGGCGGCCGAGGACTCACCGCTGACGATCAAAAAATCCCAAGGGGTCATGGGGGCGAGCGACCATTTCAGCTTCTACCAGAAAGAGATCCCGGTCACCTTTTTCTTCACCGGCCTTACCGATCTCTACCACACTCCGGATGACACATTCGAGTCACTAAACTTTCCGGGCTTGATTCAGGTAATCGACTATGCGGAAGGCTATTTGCGGGAGTTGGCCGCCGCGGAGGACCGGCCGCAATTTCAGTCCATCTCCTCCTCCTCTCGAGGTCGATCGCGAATGGCCTACCTGGGGGTCGTCCCCGACTATGCGGCAACCGCCGGCGGCATGCATGTCCAAGACGTCAAGATGGGATCCCCGGCCGATGCCGGTGGACTCAAGCCGGAAGACCGCATTGTCCGCATCGGAGAAGTAACCATCTCCGGCATCGAGGACTTGGCCGATGGCTTGCGGAAATACAAGGCCGGCGAAACCGTCGAAGTGGCCGTGAAACGGGGAGACTTGGAAATCACGCTTTTAGTTACTCTTGCGGAACCAGGCGGCAATTAAGAAGGAATTCCATGCGGGTTGGGTTATTCATCCCTTGTTATGTCGATCAGCTTTACCCCGACGTGGGCCTTGCCACGCTCGAAGTGCTGCAGCGTTTTGATCTCGAGGTGATTTTTCCGGAGCAGCAGACTTGCTGCGGGCAGCCGATGGCCAACACGGGATGCACCGAGGAAGCTCGGCCCCTGGCCGAGCAATTCCTGAATATCTTCGCGGACTTCGATTACGTCGTCGCCCCGTCGGGCAGTTGCGTCTCGATGGTGCGAAACCACTATCACGAGTTTCTGCGGGGCCGCCCCGGCTTTGACTCGCTGCGTGCCAAGACTTTTGAACTCTGTGAGTTCCTGACCGACGTCCTGCAAGTGGAACGGATGGAGGGGAGCTTTCCCTTTCAGGTCGGATTGCACCAAAGTTGCCACGGGCTCCGAGAACTTCGGATGGGACAGGCCTCCGAAGTGATGACATGTTCCCCCAACAAGGTGCGTCAATTGTTGGAGGGGATGGATGGAATCCGATTCAGCGAACTACAGCGTCCGGACGAGTGCTGTGGATTCGGAGGGACGTTTGCCGTGGCGGAGGAAGCCGTCTCGACCGTCATGGGACGGGACCGGCTGGAGGATCATCGGCAGGCCGGAACCGAAGTGCTCACGGCCGCCGATATGTCCTGCCTGATGCACCTGCAGGGATTCCTGCGCCGCGAAAAGTCTCCCCTCCCCGTGCTCCACGTCGCACAGATTCTCGCCGGGCGTCAGCCGGAACCGTTACCGAAGCGATAGAAATTACGGTTCCCCTCGATACGCAACCGGAGGTACTTCACGCAGATGCAGACCAAGACGAAGCCCAAGACAAAACCCAAGACCGATCACCCTCAACTGGCCGCCCGGTTTGTCGAGAACGCCCCCCGGACCCAGTGGCATGACCAGGCTCTCTGGTTCGTTCGAGCCAAACGGGACAAAGCAGCCCGCTCACTTCCCGAGTGGGAAACGCTTCGTCAACTCGCCTCGCAGATCAAGGCCCACACGCTCGCCCAACTTCCCGACTATCTCGAGCAGTTCGAACGGGAAGCGACCAAGGCGGGCGCTGTCGTGCATTGGGCTCGGGACGCCGAGGAACACAACCAGATCGTGCTCGGCATCCTCCAGAAACACTCCGTTCAGAAAGTGGTGAAAAGCAAATCGATGCTCACCGAGGAGTGCCACCTGAATCCCTTTCTGGAAGCGAGGGGGATCGAAGTGGTTGACACCGACCTGGGGGAGTGGATCGTGCAACTTCGCCAGGAACCTCCGAGCCACATCGTGCTACCGGCGATCCACATTCAAAAGGAAGAGGTGGGAGAACTATTTCACGAACAGCTGGGAACCGAAAAAGGGGACTCGGACCCCACGCGCCTGGCCGGCGCCGCCTGCCGGAATCTGCGCGACCGTTTTCTCAAGGCGGACGCGGGAATCACGGGAGTCAACTTCGCCGTGGCCGAGAC
>JBJHCD010000445.1:0-5495 GCA_050485845.1 Pirellulaceae bacterium
GAGTACTTCGGGGACCGTCATCCCCCAATGTTCGGCGGAGACTTCCAACTTCGACTCGCTTGTCTTCCTCCCGTTCTCTCCTTCCCGCGAACCTTCTGTCTGCCCGGAGGTTAAACTCGCCTGCCCATCCCAATCTTGCTGCCGTGGGTTCGCTGAGTCTCCGCGGAATTCGGACGCTTCCCCCTCTATCCGCTGTCCCACATCCTCGGGTCGGTTGCGAAACGTGAAGTAAAATAACGGGAACAAGACTCCCCAAATGGCGAGCCCGAAGAAGGTGTAAGCACCACGCCAGCCCCAGTTGGAGACGAGCCACAGATTGACAGCCGGGACAAACGTCATGGCTCCGGCCATCCCCAACTGCCGGACCCCTTCGGTCATTCCCAATCGACGGTCGAACCAAAAGGCCAGGGTGTTTCCGCTGAGAAACGCCAAGGCACCGGGCCCGAGCATTCGAAGCAGGAAGAACGACAAGAGCAGGGTGAGCCAGCCTTGTGCCGAGGCGGTGACCAGGCAAGCCAAGCTGAAGAGCGTGACCATGGTCAGCATCGTCCGGCGCAGACCATGCCGGTCCATTAAGTACCCGAAGTAGGTGATCGGGATAGCACCCAGGATTGTCCCCAGCGTGTAGGCCATCCCCAATTGACTGTGGGACAGTCCCAGGGAAACACGCATCGCCTCATTGAAGATCGAAACACCGAAGGTCTGCCCCGGACAGCTGGCGATCAGGGCCGCCATCGAGATCGGCAGCATTACCCAGCCATAGTAAAGTCGCGGGGGAGACGTGGGTGGAGAGGGAGTAGCGGAGACAGCCGGCAGGGTGGGACGAGGGGGCTCGAGCAGCGTGGTGGACATGATGGTAGGGGTTAGAGCGGTGGGCGGCACACCGAATTTCCTACCACATCCCTCCCCGTTCGCCCAGGGGAGTTCTCGGTGTGCTCTCGGCTCGCCTGCCGGCCGATGCGTTTGCCTCGGCGACGCTCGGCCTCAGAATCGCGATCGCCGCCCAGCGTGAGATCCGAAGACACCCTGTGATGTCGCGATCGCCGCCCAGCGTGAGATCCGAAGACACCCTGTGATGTCTTCCCTGTGATGTCTTCCCTGTGATGTCTTTGCTGTGATGTCTTTGCTGTGATTTCTTTGCTGTGATTTCTTTGCTTGCGTCGGATGGGCACCGTGACCGAGCCGATGTTTGGCCAAGTTACCGAACATCGCGTAGACCAGCCCTGGCGAGTGGCCGCTGTATTCTTTTCATGACCAATGACCAATGACCAATGACCAGCCCTGGCGAGCGACCGCTGTTTTCTTTTCCCTAGTTTGCTAGAATGGGAAGCGAGGAGTCCCATTCCAACACGGGATGGGCCTTCGAGAAACGTTCCGAGAACCTTCTCGCCGGATGTGGATAGGAGCATTGTGGAGGTCATCGATCCAGCCATTCCCGCACAATCTCTTGTGCCTTGTGATCGTCGTAGCCCGACCGGTATCTCCCCAACCCACCTGCTCTCCATCGCATCCCAGGCCCCGTAGCCAACACCCTGAATCCCCGGGCTGGACCACGCGATCACGATGATGCCAGGGCCCCAATCTGAGGCTCCTCTGGCGTGACAGAGTGCCCCTCCACCCCCCGGTGATCATTGGTGAGAGCCACGCAATCGGAGCGGACCGTTTCCGAACGTTGCCGTAACATCCGTCTTTGCCCAACTCTCCTCAGGAGGACCTTTTCCGTGACGAAATGGCTGCTTCCCCTCTTAACGACCGTCACCCTGCTGCTATCGCATGCCCCCTTGGCCGCACAGCAAGTCGTCAACGTCTACTCCGCTCGGCACTATGACAGTGACGAGGCGATCTTTGAACGATTCACGGCCGAGACAGGTATTCGCGTCAACTTGCTTCAAGCCGATTCGGATGCCCTGATCGCTCGAATGCAGCGCGAGGGGCGTCGCAGTCCTGCCGATCTGTTGATCACGGTGGATGCGGGACGTTTGTATCACGCCGAGGGTTTGAATCTATTCCAGCCGACGACTTCCGACGTGTTGTCCAAGCGGATTCCGGAGAATTTCCGGCACCCAGATGGCTTGTGGTTCGGGTTGACCAAACGGGCTCGAGTCATTCTCCGATCGACGGATCGAGTTCCCGCCGATTCGATACAGCGGTACGAGCAGCTGGCCGATCCCGCATGGCGCAATTCCGTGTTGATTCGAAGCTCATCCAATGTTTACAACCAGTCGTTGGTGGCCTCGATGATCGAGCATCTGGGAGAGTCCTCGGCTCTCGCTTGGTGCCAGGGCCTGATGGCCAACACCGCTCAGCGTCCCCAAGGAGGGGACCGGGACCAGATCCGCGCCGTGGCGGCGGGCGTGGGGCGCGTCGCCGTGGCCAATCACTACTACTACGCTCAGATGCTGGCCTCGAGCGATCCGGTGGAGCGAGAAGCGGCGTTGAAAGTCACTTTGGTGTTTCCCAATCAGGACGACCGAGGGACACATGTCAACATTTCAGGAGCCGGGGTCACTCGAAATGCCCCCAATCGCGCGAATGCCTTGAAGCTACTCGAGTTCCTGGTCTCCGACGAAGCTCAGGAAGCCTTTGCCGGAGGAAGTTTTGAGTACCCGATTGTAAAGGGAATTCCCCTCTCGCCGATACTCGAGCAATTCGGTTCCTTCAAGGAGGATTCCCTGGGCGTTCACCTGTTGGGAAAGAACAACCCGGAGGCCGTGCGGATCATGGACCGAGCTGGTTGGCGGTGAGGAAGCCGAGACACGGACGATCGGCCCTCTCGGTCTCCGTGAACTCAATTTGCCAGTCGCATTTTGCAATTTGTGAATTCACGGCTTCGGTCGCGAACTTCATTCTTCTGACTCGGGCAGGAAAATAGCCGAGTTGGGAGCGAGCGTGACGGAGGCAGTGTCACCTACATTCCACTTGGCGTACGGGGAGACGGAAGCTGTCACCGTCTGCCCCGTCGCCAGACTTAATTGCAACGAACTGGTCTCCCCCTGGAGTATCCACCCGGAGATGGTCGCCGCCACCGCGCCGGCTTGTTGCGAGCCGCACAACTGGAGGCTTTCGGGACGAACGAGCATGGTAAGCCGATTCGAACCGGGGCTTGAATTCATCCCCGATGGAAGCGGAATGGGGCCCCAGGGGGTGTTGACCGAGCCATCTCTCGGTTCCACCGAGAACCGGTTCGTCAATCCAAAGATCTCCGCCACGTGCAAGTTGCAAGGGTGATAGTAGAGATCCTCCGGCATCCCCGTCTGCTCGACCACTCCATTGCGAATGACCGAAATGCGATCGCTCACGAGCAACGCCTCCTGAGGATCATGCGTTACCAGCAGCGTCGCCACCGAGGCGGCATGGAGGACATTCCGCGTTAACGTGCGAACATCTCCACGCAGGCGGACGTCGAGCCCGGAAAAGGGTTCGTCCAACAGCATCACTCGAGGATGACTCGCCAAGGCTCGAGCCAAGGCGACTCGCTGCTGCTGGCCACCGCTGAGCGTGTGGGGCATCGCTCCTTCGAATCCCCCCATCCCGACGCTGGCCAACAACTCGTCTGCCCTTCCCTTCCGCTCGCTTCGCTGCACGGACCGCAACCCGAACAGGACGTTCTTGCGTACATTGAGATGCGGAAACAGGGCGTAGTCCTGAAACACCAACCCGACGTTTCTCGCTTCGGGAGGGACATGAAGTGACGGGGAGGCGACGACCTGGCCAGCAATCCGAATTTCGCCCTCTTCCAAGGTCTCGAGGCCAGCGACCAAGCGCAGCAGCGTCGTCTTGCCGCTTCCCGAAGGCCCTAACAGGCTATGGATTTCCCCTGGGCGGATCTTGAGACTCGCCTCTCGCAGAACAGGCGTCCGGCCATAGCGGTGCGATACGTGATCGACGACCAAGCCTTCCTCGTCATCTCCCTGGTTCGTCAACTCCGAGTCTCCTGATCCGTTTTGCCGTGTGCATCGTCTTGGGTCGGTCGTCGCGTCATTCCGCTCGCCCCGTCGCCGAGCTGGTCGATCGCTCGTCGGATTCCCGAGTTGTGTTGCTGCCCAGTTCGGCATAGTCCATCGCCATGGCCGCTCGCATCGCCGCCGGCCGGGCGCTCCCCATCGCTCGGGAAAGCAGATAAACCGGGATCAGACCGACCAGGATGATGGCCAAGGCGCCGGTCGATGCCTCCGGAAGCCGCTCATCCGATGCCAACTGATACACTCGAACCGCCAGCGTATCGAAGTCGAATGGTCGGAGGAGCAGCGTTGCCGGCAATTCCTTCATCACATCGACGAATACCAGCAACATTCCCCCCAGCAACGAAGCTCTCAGGAGCGGCAAGTGTACACGAAACAATAGTCGAGCGGACGAGGCTCCGAGGATCCGGGCGGCATCGTCCAGCGAGCCGCGAACTCGAGTCAGCCCGGACTCGATCATGTTCAGTGCAACCGCCATGAACCGGACCTGGTAGCCGAAAATGACTGCCACGATCGTGCCGGTCAGGATGAGGTCGGCCGGAGTCTCCCAAAAGTATTCCCGCAAATCCGCGATTTGATGGTCGAGCCATACGGCGGGCATGAGAATCCCGACCGCGACGACTCCGCCCGGAATCGCATACCCCAAACCGGCCACGCCGGCGGCGGCACGAATCGTCAAAATGGGCCACAATCGTTTGCCGAACGCGATCAACAGGGCCAAGGCGACACAGAGCAGACTGGCCACCAGGGCCAAGAGGAGGGTATTGCGCCCCAGTTCCCAGAAGATTTCTCGCGCTCGAGCGTCTCCGGCTTTCCAGGTCAGCCAGACAAAAAAGAAGAGGGGAATGGCAAAGCCGAGAAGCACTGGGAGGCTGCAGAGCGTCATGGCCAAAGCCGCTCGCACGCCACGCAGTCGCCATGTCGGCAATTGGCGATACCGATAGGTGGTATGGTGATGGCGAGCTTGCCGGCGGGAGATTCGCTCCAGCACGATCAGGGCCGCGACGAACATCAGGAGGCAAGCGGCAAGCTGCGCGGCGGCCGTGAGCGACCCTCGGCTGAGCCACGTTCGATAGATCCCCGTGGCAAAGGTATCGACCGCGCAATAGTCGGCCGCGCCAAACTCGGCAAAGGTCTCCATCAAGACCAGCGAAGCCCCGGCCACCAAAGAGGGCCGAGCTTGTGGGAGGGCAATTCGCAGAAAGCTTTGCCAGGGGTTCAGGCCCAAGGTCCGCCCGACCTCGAGCACACAGACCGATTGCTCGAGAAAAGCGGCTCGAGCGGCCAAGTAGACATAAGGATAGAGAACCAATCCAAACAGCATGATCGCCCCGGGAAGCGACCGCATTTCAGGGAACCAATAGTCGTGCGGCTCCCATCCGGTCTGGGCTCGCAGCCAAGTCTGGACGGGGCCACTGACTTGCAAGAGGTCGGTGTAGGCGTAAGCGGCCAGGTAGGTCGGGATGGCGAGTGGAAGGAGCAGGGCCCAGCTGAGCAGCCGTTTGCCGGGGAAGTCACAGAGGGTCACTACCC
>JBJHCD010000446.1:0-2433 GCA_050485845.1 Pirellulaceae bacterium
CCCCTGGATCGCGGGTACCGTTTCCGTTCTGGTCCAGAAAGGCCAAGCCTCCGATGCTGTTGGGAGCATCCGGAATGGTCGTGCCGTTCTCCTCCTGGAGAACTCCAAAATTTAAATTGGTCGTTTCGCGTCCCAGTTCGACGGTGACGGAGTGGCTGAGGCCGGTCGGAACCGTCACTTCCTGCTCGTCTCCCACGATGGCTCGCACGGTATACGTTCCCGGTTCGACTTCGAACAAGAATCGCCCGTTGGCGTCCGTGGTCGTGGAAAGCTCGCCCGGGTCCAGGACGCCGTTGTTATTGGTGTCCAGGAAGATCGTGGCCCCGGCAATTCCCGGTTCGCCGGAGTCGCGTACCCCGTTGCCATTCAGATCCTGAAACTTGGTACCCGAAATTCTCCCCTGACCCTCGATCGAGAGAACGACTGGCAACATGCCGTCATCGCCGAGTGGAAGTTCACCGTAGGGTGACGGGTTACTGGTATTGATGTGGAGGCTGGCAATGCGGTCGACGGACGCCATGTCCAGCACCTGGCCGAAGACCGTGAACGCATTGTTTTCCGGGAGATCGAGGAACGAATTCGAGTCGCTGAGGTTGACAAAGAACTGGCTGGTGGCGCTGTTCGGATCACCTCCCAATTTGGCCATTGCCACCGTGCCTCGGAGATTTGAAATCCCAGGCTCGTTTTGAATGGGCGGGTCGGTCGGAATCGCGGAGAACTGGGAAGTATCCGAAAAGAAGAGCGAACTGGTCCGAAAGCCTCCTCCCTGAATGACGAAGTTATTGACCGAGCGGTGGAAGAAGGAATTCAAGTAGTCGCCATCGTTGACGTAGTTCAGGAAGTTATCAACCGTGATGGGCGTCTCTTCGGCAAACAGTTCGATCGGGATCGGTCCGAACGAGGTGTTGACCGACACGACCGGGTTCGAGCCATAGACCAGGACGATCTGATCATGATCCTGGAAGACATAGTCTTCGAACTCGGTGGAGATCTCGCCATTGACGAACATCTGCACGGTGTGCGTCGTGTTCGCCTGGTTACCCATGAGATTGGTGGAGCTGAAGAGGGCGTTGGGATTGTTCCCAGCCAGTCCCGCATTCGTCCGCCAGACTTCAAAGAAGTCACCCACGGTGAGCGTCGTGTCGCGTGGTTCCGAGCCGATCGGGTGGATGTGGATTTCTCCCGTGGCGTCATGGGTATGGATCTGGGAGAGGAATCCTTGCGACCCGACGCCGATGTTGGTTGGGATGGTTACCTGCTGGCTGTTGACAAAAATCGACAGCCTGGCGTGGATGTGCTGCTCATCGTGGTCTTCCCCTTCCGCCCCATGCGACGTTGCCAGAAAACTCTCGCCCTCGGCTATCCCCCCCACCGGTGAACCGGTCACCATGAACTCGGGTTCCGCCGAGTTGCTGGCCAGCGGGATGCCGAGTGGAGAAGCGGAAAGGACGACCCGAGTCTCGAGACCTTCCAGGCTCATCAGACGCCGTCGCGGGGAACCGAGTCCGCGACGACCGAGGCGGTCACGACGACGAAACAGAGAGCGGACAGCGTGGGACATCGGGGATCGCTTCATGACTATTTGTAATTGGCCGGATAGGGGATCGATTGGGATCGGGAGGAGAAATCCTGGGGGCGGAATGAGTTATTCAGCTTCTCACCCACCATTCTCTAATTTACCCAGAGATCAAAATTTGGCGAGAAACTTGTCGGTTTGGCTCGACTTTGCAGGCTCTTTTCCTCGGCCGACCGGTCGATTTGACCCGAATTTCCGGGATTTTCCGATTCCGCTTGGGCTGACTTTCCCGGTCATCCGTTGCGGTCAATCGTCGGTAGCGTTCGTGTACCTCCCACAGCCGACGCGTCCCACGAGACACACCCGACCTGGCAGCACGCACGCCCAGCGGGGAATGAACTTGGCAACGGCACCGCTGATGAACACTCAGGGACGCTAATGAGACCGCATGAACCGAGCGTCGTGATCGCGGCGAGCCGCAGTCAACACGACCACCGACAACGAGTTCGTAGTTCCTGCTGGCGACACGGCCGTCGATTTTTCCCATCAGTGTCCATCAGTGTTCGTCAGTGTTCGTCAGTGTTCGTCAGTGTTCGTTAGTGTTCGTTAGTGTTCGTTAGTGTTCAATCGCGGTTCCCCGCCGACGCCCACCGGCGACAAGACAGGATATTGAAGGGGGGCGGCTTTCGTCAGGCGAGTAACTCCGGAATGACCTCGCCACCGAATTGGCTCAGCTGCTTATAACGCCCGCCATGGAAATAAGTCAGTTTATTGTCATCCAGCCCCAGCAGTCGGAGGAGCGTGACGTGGAGGTCGCGGACATGGTGAACGGACTCCACGGCCGTTCCCCCAATCTCGTCCGTCGCCCCGACCGTTGCGCCGGCGTTAACTCCTCCGCCGGCGAGCCAAATCGTCAT
>JBJHCD010000446.1:2443-5474 GCA_050485845.1 Pirellulaceae bacterium
GGGCGGCGATCGGTTGATCCACTTGACGAATCAGGTTTCCGTGTGCCCTTTCGATGTAGTCATGAGAATCCCACGTGCCGGCGTATAGCTGCACAAAACGGACCCCTTTCTCAACCAGTCTGCGAGCCAGCAGACACTTACGGCCGAACCGGTCGGTCGGCTCCTGATCGATCCCATACATCCGCTGCGTCATGGCCGATTCCTGGTCCAGATCCAGCAATTCGGGGACCTCCATCTGCATGCGGAATGCCAGTTCATACGCCTCCATGCGAGCGGCAAGTTCCTGAGATTCCGGAGGCTGCTCGGCATGGCGGCTATTGAGCCGAGCGAGTAGGTCCAGATTCTCCCGCTGATGCTCGGAAGAGATTTCCGAGCGGGGTTTGAGATCCAGGATCGGAGAACCGGTCGCCCGCAAGGGAGTCCCTTGGAAATCGGCCGGCAAGAAGCCATGGCCCCAGTTCGAAGCTCCTCCCTGCGGATACGCGACCTCGGGCAATACCACGAAGCCCGGCAGGTTCTCGTTTGGCGTTCCCAGGCCATAGGTGACCCAGGCCCCAATAGCCGGATCGCCACCAAAGCGATTGCCGGTATTCATCTGATACATCGCCGTCGGGTGGTTCACCGAATCGACTTGGCATCCGCGATAAAAACAGATTTCATCCACGCAGTGAGCTAGATGTTCCCAATTCCTCGCAATGTCCGCACCCGATTCGCCCGCCTTGCGAAAGCGGAACGGACTGCGGACGAAATACCGCCGGCCACTCTCCATCGCCGACTTCGTCTCTCCCTCCCGATTGAATTCACTGAGGTGCAATTGATCGAGTTTCGGTTTGGGATCAAACGTGTCGATGTGGGACGGCCCTCCCTCCATCATCAAGAAAATGCAGTTCTTGGCTCGAGCCGCAACATGTCCATCTCGAGCCGAAAGGGGACCGGCCGACGCCTCGGACCGCAGCAGAGTTTCCAGCGCGATGGCGCCCAAGCAGGACCCCACGGTGGCTCCCATGCCGGATAGAATTTGTCGCCGAGTCGGTTGGGATTCCATGGATCGGGACACGAGGGGGGGTCCTCAATCAAGGTACAGAAACTCGTTCGAGTTTAACAACACGAGGCAGAGTTCGGCCAACCCGCGACACTCCGGGTCCACATCGGCCGGCTGGAGATCGGGAACAAACTCGGTCGCGTACTCGAGGGGCTCGCGAAACAAAAAACGCTCCCCCGTGTTTTCTTCAATTGCCTCCCGGATCACTTCCCGAGGAGGCGTGGAACGACGAAATTCCAGCGAACGATGACGCTCGGTCATCCGGTCCCAATGGTCCACTGACCATTGGACTTCCTCCGAAGTGGCGGGACGGTTCAGCACAAGCTGAAACAGATGCCGTGCCGTCTCCCGCCTGGAACGTTGCTCCTGCCATAGACGATGCGCCAAGGCAATGGCCCGGTTGTATGTCGCCTCGCTATTGAGCAGCGTGAAGACCTGGGGAGTGATTGTCGAGGATTCTCGCCGTTCGCAGGAAAGCTCAGGAGAAGGGGCATTAAAGACATCCAGAAATGGATCCGACTGGCCGCGAATTCGCAACGCGTAAATGGACCGCCGATGTCGCTGCTGGGGAAGTTTTGCCGGCTGCCAGGCCTCCGCGAAGGTTCCCATGACCTGCCTCGGCTGCAGCGCTACCTCGGGATTCATTTCGGGGCGAGCCGGAATTCCGCCGATCATCGTATTCAACTCGCCTGAAATCGCGAGCATCGCGTCCCGGAGCTCCTCGGCCGTCAGCCGTCGAGCACGAAAGACCGCGTAACTGGTCCCTTCCGGATCCAATTGGGCCAACTGCTTGGGGGCCGGATGCCTGGCGGACCGTCGATAGGCTTCGGAATTCATCAGCAGCCGGTGCATCGATTTGATCGACCAACCCGAATCGATAAACCGCCCCGCCAGTTCGTCCAGCAGTTCCGGATGCGTCGGCCGCTGTCCTGTCGCTCCGAAATTATTGGGATTCCCGGCCAATGGCTGGCCGAAATGCCAGAGCCACATGCGATTGACCATCACCCGCGCCGTCAGCGGATTCTCGGGGGCAACCATCCAGTCGGCCAAAGCCAGCCGACGCCCCGCGATCTCGTGCGGAATCGTTCCCGTGGAGGTCTCTTCGCCTTCACGGCCTGCAAAGCGAACGGCGCTGAGAACTCCCGGCTGAACCTCCTCGGCGGGTGAAAACGGGTCTCCGCCCGTCAAGATCACCGTCTGCTCCAGTTCTCCATCTTGAAGCGGATTGGTAGGAATCCGCAATGGAGCGTGAACGCTGCTCCAAGATGGCGTCCGTCCGGTATAGACGGACAGGGCAAAAGGCTCGTAACGCTCCAGTCGCCATCGCAGTCTTTCCAATCCCTTTCGGGCAATCCGTTCCATCCCATAGTCGATCGGCTCGAACCCGACATGCCGCGGAAAGATCAGATCGGGATCCACCCCTTTACGCTGCAGCGCCTGGCGGACCTTGCCGACCGTGAGGAGGTTGGTTTCCGAGGAGTTTTCGGCCTGCGGATTCGCCTCAAGTTCGGCCACGGTTCGCTCGAACTCGGTGGCGTCCCGACCTTGATCCGCATACCATTTCCGAGCTGCCTCGAGCGTTTGCTTCTGCTCCAGCTCGCGAAGCGTCCGCTGGTAAAACTCCCGGCGGCGCAGCAGGTCATCCCTCTCTTCGAATCCGGTGGTGTTCTCTTCAGCCAGAAAGGCCGCTTTCCGCTCGGCCAACTGCGTGGTGGCGAAAACCGCCTGCAGGGCGTAATAGTCTCGAGTCGGCACGGGATCGAATTTATGGTCGTGGCAGCGGGCACACTGCAGCATGTGTCCCAGAAAGACCTGGCCCACGGCATCGGTGACGTCATCCAAGAAACGCTGCCGAGCGATCTTGGGGACCTCCATCCCCGTCAGTTCCCAGGGACCCATGCGAAGAAAACCGACCGCGACCAACATCTCGGGGTCGTCCGGGTCGATCTCATCCCCCGCCAATTGTTCCCGGACGAATTGATCATAGGG
>JBJHCD010000447.1:0-5467 GCA_050485845.1 Pirellulaceae bacterium
TTGCGATGCCGGTCAGCAAGCCGGAAGCCATCGGGCTCGGATTGCTGAAGGCATTAATCGCGGCCGACGTCGACCGAGGCGTCGCAGCTCTATTCCAAATGACCAGGTTCGCCGGATACCTGCCGGCGTCATAAGCCCATCGAATCCCCCGGCGCCGGATCGAGTATCGGGCGCCGGGCATCAGTGAACAATCGGGAGTTTGAAGAATGTTCGATAAGCGAAGGAAGGACATGAGCAGGCGCATCGAAGTACGCGAGGTCCTGCGCGGATGCGAGGCGGGCCGGCTACAAAGCGTCGGCTACATGCAGGTCATCCCTTTGGTCAGCGATTTGAACGACGATCGCTTCGTATCGCCGGTCCAGTGCGACGCGGACGTGTACACGACCAACTATGGAACGCTCGGTTTCCGCAACACGAGCGATTCGGTAATGATCGTTCCCTGCCACGCCGGCTATGTCGTGAAGCAGCATGCACAGGACCACGCGATGACGCACGCCGGCCTGGTCGCACCCGCGGGCGATCGCCGATACGACACGGCGGCGTGCATCCAGGCATCGCAAGGTGGATTCATCGAGAAGGGTTCATACCGCATGTTGATTCTGCCACATGCGTTGCGCGAACGTGCACTGCGGAAGCGAGGCGAGAAGAACTACCAGAAGCTGTGGGACGACATCTCGGTGTTCAACCAGCGACTCGGAGTGACCTGCCATGGTCACCTCGAATACTTCTTGCAGGCATTCAAGAGGGAACTGGACGAGTTCGTTGCCGAGTTCGAGTCTGTTCCACGCCAAGTGGGAGCGATCGTGTTGGTCGATGACCGCGTGGTCGGTATCGAGCGAGCACCGTCGCACGTGTACTGGCAAAGCATCTGGCCGAGCCTGATTCGCGAGTGCTACGGATCGCTGGCGATCGAAGCGGCCAGGGCCAACGGAGGTCGCGTACCAGACCGATCACCTCGAGTTCGATTGCCGGTCGAAGTCGCTACGCTCGACGAGTTGGAATCGTTGATCGCCCAGATCGCGTCGCAAGAGGACGAGCGAGCCCGCTCGACGGTCCGCGTGCTACTCGACGAACCGCTTGACTTGCAGTACGAAGAAGCAGTGTCTGACCGGCGGGTTGGGGGCGACGTGTCGATCGACACCGCCACTTCGGAGCACTTTGCTGGCCAAGTGATTCGCGATGGCGACAAGATCGTCTACGCATCACTTTCCGCCACCAGCGCCTTCGTCAAGAGCCAAGAATGGACGCGAGCCGAACCGTTCGCGATCTAAGTCCAAGGAGGTGAGACACAAACGATTTTGTGTCGTAGATTTCCATGAATTGTTTGACATCAATGTGATGTTGTTGTATGAAGTGGAGATTTGCATGCAGCTTCGGAATCCAGCCGTGTTCCGGAGTCCGAAGTCACCTTCCGAAGCAGCCACGTTTTGTGCCGCCCTGCGTGGGAACCCGAAGTGGGAATTCGGCGACTATGAACCTCTTGTCGCTGAGCCGCTTTGGAAATGGGCCGAAACGACGACAGCGGAATTTCGGCATATTATCGACGCTCGCCTGGCATTTGCGCTCCGTCACCATTGGGGTGACTCACTTCGCGACGGCCAATGATCGGCACTTCGCCCGGTCTGGATTCGAGCGAGTTTGGAATCCCATCTAACTCGAAGATCATCGCACCCTCATCGTGGCCCGTCGTCGCCGAGCAGCCGACCGGTTGCGCCCATCCCAAGATTTCCCCAAGACGCACCTATACTGCGTTTTGTCGAGCCATCGTGCGGAGTAATCGCGCCGGAACCGAGTGTAGGAGTCGCCAGACGATACTGATAGGGCGGTTGCCTTCATGGGAGACGTACTCGCACGGTCCGAGAAAGTAGTAGGGCGCTGAAAGTCCCGAGGGCAGCAACTTCGTATCGCGGACGAACAGCAGCGGGAGGTAATTCAACTCGCGGTGATGGATGTATCGCCGACCCGTGGGCGATTCAACGGATGTGTTGCTCTGCGATTGCCAATGGAAAAGCTCGTGAGAGATCAGGTAGTCCTCATACATCGTTGTCGGAGAGTAATCGTCTTCGGACTTTTGCAGGGTGACGAAGAACGCATCGACCCTTGTGCCTGGAATGTGTAGCACGCCTTCACGCAGGTCCGGCCGTCGCTCCAGCGACCAATGACCGAGTCCCACCAGAATCTCGTCCCGAGTGTAGGCTGCGTGAATCGTCAGCGGTCCCGCCGCCTGCGGCACTCGCCCCGCGTGATGGGCCGGAGAGTGCCTCAGGCGGTGCTGAAGTATCTCGCGGAGGTCGTTGCGGGCGGTGGGATTGTTTCGAAGTCGTTCAGTGGCATTGGAGAGCGTCCACCCCTTGCTGTCATGGCCCCATATGCTGACGTGCAGCATCTCAGCCAGCCTCGCAGCGCCGGACGAACCGCCGTCAACGTTTTCCAGATGGCTGAGCCATTGCCGAATCTGGTCGGCACAATCTACATGTAAGACCCGACGAAGGCCCCTTGCGAGTCGATCCTCGTCGGGATCGCTCGGGGTTTCCGCCAGTCCGGCATCTGCGAGGAGCCGCGACCATAGCCCGCGTTTCAGCAATGCGTCGAGCGAGGTGTCAAAGTAATCGAGTGCTTCTTCGATCGTTGGCCTCCGGCCAAGATAACGTCCGAGGTCTCGGAGGCCACCAATCATTCGCGGCCGCAACAGCCGGATGGACCCACGGACGTTGTCAAGCACACGCTGCTGGGCCACACGCTCCAATCGGATCACGCAGCCATTGGGAAGATGCGGGAAGCCATGTTCAATCTCTCGGTCGAGCCGTTCCTCGGGCTTGGTGCTCAGCGCTCGAAACCGCGATGCGAACCGGAATTCGCGGCGCTGGGCGCCGATGAAGTCGAGGACGGTCAGGCATTCCTTTTCCTCATGTTGGCGGAGTCCACGACCAAGTTGCTGGAGGTACACGGTAAGGCTCTCCGTTGGGCGGAGGAATAACACCGTATCAATTTCGGGAATGTCGATGCCTTCGTTGTACAAGTCCACGACGAAGATGAAGTTTATCTCTCGGTTCCGCAGTTGATTCTGCACCGAACGCCGGAGATCTTCTCGAGAATCAGCAGTCAAGGCAGCGGATGCCACTCCGCGCTCGCTGAAGAATCGCGCCATGAACTCCGCGTGGGCCTTGCTGACACAGAAGCCCAGTCCCCGCGCTCGATTGGCGTTCAAAAGAATGTCGTGGACTTTGTTCAGGACCAGTAATGCGCGAACATCGTTTCCCGTATAGACATGGTCGAGATCCTCGACTCGGTATCCGCCGCGCTGCCAGGTCAGTCCATCCAGGTTGACTGAATCGGAGACGCCGAAGTACTGAAACGGGCACAATAGCCGACGATTGATCGCATCCGGCAGTCGTATCTCGGCACTTGCGCGACCATCAAACCACTGAAGGACGTCCAATTGGTCGGACCGTTCGGGAGTGGCTGTCAGCCCCAGCAGAATCCTGGGGCGCACATGGTCGAGCAGTTCCCGGTAACTCGGTGCGGCCGCATGATGGAATTCGTCGATGACGATGTATTCGAACGCGTCAGCGGCTCGTCGTACGAGATCGCGGGAGTTGTAGCTCTGAATGGAACAGAACAAGTGTGTTTCCTGCGGGGGATCATGGCCGCCAATCAGCAGATCGCCAAAGTTCTGATCCCGAAGCACTCCACGAAACGATCCCAACGCTTGACGAAGGATTTCCTCGCGATGGGCGACAAACAGGAGTGATGGCTTGCGACCTAGTTCGCGGCAGAGTCGGGCGTAGTCGAATGCCCCGATCATCGTCTTTCCCGTGCCCGTCGCGGCCACCACAAGATGACAATACTTCTGCTGAATCTCCCGTTCTGCCGCAAGAACGTCAAGGATCTCCTCCTGGAATGGATATGGCCGCAGGTCGAATTTGACCTCCGATGCTGGTTCCACGGCACTTGCCCGCTCGCGACGAATCGCCAGCCGAAGTCGCTCGGAGGCATCTTTCCGGTAGGGCTGAAATTCTTCATCCTGCCAGTAAGTCTCGAACGTTCCAACAATTTTGTTCCAGAGGTACGGAAGCTCGTAGTGGCTGATCTTTGTTGTCCACTCCAGGCCCTCTGATAGGGCCGCGTTCGACAGGTTGGCCGAGCCGACATAGGCACTCCCGAAACCAGTTGCCCGTCGAAACAAATAGGCCTTGGCGTGCAAGCGGGTTCGCTTCGTGTCGTAGCTGATGCGAATCTCGGTCCTTGGCAACTCGCTCAGAACTTCGATCGCCTTCGGATCGGTCGCCCCCATGTAACTTGTCGTGATCACGCGCAGTCGCGGGCCATCATTACCTTCTCGGTCGGTCAGTTGCCGCAAGTCGTCCAGTAGAACCCTGAGTCCACTCCAGCGGATAAACGAACACAGAATGTCGACGCGGTCGGCGGTAGCGATTTCCTTGCGTAACTGACTACCCAAGCTGGGATCGAGCCGAGTGCCAGTGAGCAGCGCGGAGCGAGCTAACGGAGTATCGGGTCGGTCGACCGGGGAACCCAGTGGCTGTGTATGAACGGCCAGCAACCGACGTAACGGCGTGGCGATACTCAGGCTGTCTCTCCAGTCGTCGCCGAGCTCTTCGGCCAGAGCAGCAATGATCCGTCCCACCAGCCTTTGTTGACGCTCGGCTGCTTCGCCCCCCCGAAAGGCGGCAAGCCCATTTGCCAGCATATGCTCAATAAACTGGGCAATGACCGAGTGTGCGTCCTCCACATCCACCGGGGCGATCGCATACAAACGCGGATCGCCCAACGCCTCCAAGTCATTCTGGAGGGCTAGCGTTATCAGTTGTTCATAAAGGCCCGGCTTCATCGATCACAAACGCTCCCATCTCCCTCAACGCCGCTTTGGCTTTGGGCCACTTACTCGTGATATAAGTTCCGAGTGTAACGGCTACGGCTGCGGATAACGACCAGGCCCAATCCACGCGAGTGGATTGAACCAGTGTAGCGATTGAGCGATGGAAGCCAGCGTGTAAAGCCAAGCATCTCTTCGACGCACATGGGCCAGTGAGGAGCTCTGAGAGGATGGTCCGGAGGCTTTCGACTGTTTCGAGTATTACTTCTATTTCGACGCTGTGGTAGAATGACCATGTAACTGCTGCAAGGAGACCTGCCATGTCGACATTGATTCCTGAGAATTTTGAGATGGTTGCACCGAGCGAGGCCGATGCGGTCCTCGCCCGTGAATCAAGCCGCCTTTTGGCCGCGCACAAGCTGGGTACGCAGGCGAGCATCCGCCTGCAATTGCTTGATGACGGTGAGCCAGCGGAAACCATAACCGTGCCTGCTTCGGCGTTACGGCTTTTCGTCCATCTGCTGACGGAGATGTCGCAAGGAAACGCTGTGACGCTCATCCCCACCCATGCCGAACTGACCACGCAGCAGGCGGCGGACCTGCTGAATGTCTCGCGGCCCTACGTGGTGAAGT
>JBJHCD010000448.1:0-5447 GCA_050485845.1 Pirellulaceae bacterium
CCAAGGCCCGAATCATCGATTCGATCCGCTGAGTTCGCAGGCCGAGTTCCTCGACCAGGCGGACCGCGCTGCGGCGCCGTCGGGAGAGTCGCTTCCAGGCCTCGCGCCGAGCCCCCTTGGGCTGGGACTTGCTGAGGGCGATGCGGTAGTCTCGGCGATTCCGCTTCAGAAGGACTTCCAGCGTCGTCAAGTTATGGGGAAGACGCCCTTGAATCTGCTCCTTTTCCAAGCGGTCGGTGACCGAGACTTGAACGGTCCGATCAAAGGGAAGTTCTCCCGCGTGGACCCGCTTGAGCACTTTGAAGGCGGCCTGAATCACGTAGTCGCATTCCAGGAGTTTCGAGCGAAAGCGGCGGCGAGTCACCTCGATCTTCTTGGCCAGGCGAATTTCCTCCTGACGAGTCAGCAAGGGGATTTCACCCATCTGCGTCAAGTACATTCGAACCGGATCGTCGGACCACGATTCCGTGTCCTCCGATCCGACGAGTAACTCGTCTTCGTCCTCGTCGCCCGAGGAATCGGCCGTTCGACCTCCGGAACTATCCGAATCGTCGTCTTCTAAATCAGGGTCGTCGACTTCATCCACCTCCAGCTTGGCGAAGGTCTCTTCTTCGTCCACGGCAGTCGCGGCGTCATCCTCGAAGTCGTCTAGTAGTGCATCGTACAACTCAGTACTCCTACACTAAGTCAAGTTGAGCGAATGGAAAGGAAGGGGGGCAGCGGCACCACGGTGGTCGCTGTCACTCTTCACGCAATAAAGCCCGGCGGCGATCAAACAATTCAAAACGAACAACTTTCCTCCGCCCGACCGTCAAAAGGAACGCCGCCGAAAGGACGGCGACGCTTGGGATGATCATTTCACGCTTATTCAATAATTTCCGGCTCCCGCTGGGTTCCACTGTTTTCCACTGGGTTTCCCCTTTGGTTGCGGTAAGCCGGATGTCCTGCGGAACCACTGGACATTTCCCGGCAAGGCCTCAGCTGGTTCCTGTCTGCCGGTTCCTGTCTGCTGATTGCTGACTTTCGGAACCTCCAAATTCTACCACTTGATCGCGGACGAATGAGCCACCGACGCCATTTGGCAAAAGATTGTGATTACGCGAACTGATCGCCTTCCTCGGGAATTTCCCAGGCCGTATCTTTATCCACAATCTCTCGTTTTGCCAGGCTGGTGTCAGCGAGCGTCGGGATCGGAGCACCTTCCCATGGGGCTCCCTCCACCCTCGCCAAAATCAACGGATCAAGTGCGTGAGGCCTCCTGGGAAAAAGGGCTCGACTTGGGTCTTATTCCCGTCCCTGACGTCATTGGACATCCTGAATTGCATTTGGGACAACCTCCCGGAATCGCTTCGAGGGCGAAGTACACCTCCACGAATCGAGGGCCCGAAATGGGTGAGGGAGCAATTGGCTTCAAGAACTCCTCCACGCATGGCTTGGCGAACGGCTTCCGACAACGTCATCGAGTACTTCCATGGGCGAGGGGTTATCGGCCTCGCAAGTTCCTAGGTAGGCTAAGGGGTGTGATGGAAGTCTGCTGGAATGTCCGACCATGGCTGGTCATGTCTCCCGCTTGGTCGTCACTCGGCTTCGGTTCTCGCCAGAACCTCCGATGGTGTCCACGAGCGGCTAACAACCGTTCGCTCGCGTGTCAATTGTAACTGCGGAATGAGTCAGGTCCAGCCACAAAATATTGCGAAAAATTCATGGTTTTCGCCATTCCTCAACCACCAAACACCCCCCACGCAGGCCGTTACCACCAGCTGGTAGGCCTGTCAGCAACAGGTAGTCCACTGAGTCCCCCCGTGAGGTCTCACGGGGATCACCGGCTCGCCCGCGAGCCATCGCCCCGGAGGGCGCCGCGGACCACGCTTCATTCGGCGCCCCAGCCCCCCAACCATCATCCTCTCCTTGCGCGCCGAGCAAGTTGACGTTGATGGGGCAGAGAACGGGGGGAATGCAGCGGCTGAGTCGATAACCCGGGCCGCTCCAACCTTTGCCGGTTTGCAAGATCCGTGCCGCGCCGTGGGGTGAGAGGGGTCGGCGCGAATGAGATGGTTGGACACCTTGGAAAAAAATCGGCCTCACCACCGAAAAAGGCGGCTCGCGGGCGACCTGTCGGCTCACGATACCACCCAATCAAACAGAACGACCCAGTCCCGAAGAGCTACTCCATGCCTCGCGTCTCAAAGCTACCCCAGTTTAACTGACCGACAAAACCAGCAAGAAACGGTGGTTTCGGCTCCCATGGAGCCGCCGAGCGGGCGGATTTCTCGTTGAGCAGCGGGAGCAGATCTGACGATGTTTCCGGTGAGTGCAATTTTTCGCTCGACCGCGCTTGCGTCATGAGTGGTTCTCCGAAGGAGTCCTGGAGATGTTCGGCCCGCACCTTTCCACCCTGCGAATCTTGTTTCCGTGCGCGATGGCCGTGCTGCTGTCTGGTAGCCAGGTGGCCGCCCAACCCGGTCCCGGCCGCGCGCCTCGATCCGCCACCGCCTGCTCCCCTGCCTCGCGCGGCGCGAGCTGTTCTCCTTTTGGAATTGCGCTGGTAGGTTGCCAGAGCTGCCCGAAGGGCTGTACGTCTCCCTCCCCCCGGCTTCCCTCGGAAGGGTTCCCGGAAGGATTTGACGACGAAGCGTTCGACCAACGTCCCCCGGCCGGCGACCTGCAGTTGAACGAGACCTTCGCGGCCCTCACCGGCTCGGGGTTCGCCGTCGCGGCCCCCAACATGATCGGAGACAACCTGGGAGGGCCCAGCATTCCGATCTACACCGACTTCTACCGGGAGGGCCCGACGCACGCCGAGCAGTCGTTCGAGCTGGGATCGGGTACCGGGGGAGCCGTCGTGGGGCGAGTCAAGCTGGCGGACAACAATAGCCCACTCCCACGAGACCGCGTCTTCTTCGACTACAACTACTTTCACAACGCTCGCATCATCGCCGGTGGGAAATCGGTCAACCGGTTCACGCCCGGATTCGAAAAGACCTTCCTGGATGGCATGGCCTCCTTTGAATTTCGAGTTCCCATGTTGGCGACGCTCAATAGCGACCTGCGGCTCGACGCCAACAACCAAGTGATCAACTCGCACAACGGCGAGTTCGGCAACCTGACCATGATCTTGAAGGGGCTGCTCTGGTACGATCAGACCTTCGCGGTCAGTGGTGGGATGGGAATCACCGTTCCGACCGCCGATGACCTGCGGCTCAACGATTCCTTCGACGACGAATTCCTGCGGATCCAGAACGAAACGGTGTATCTCACTCCGTACCTGGCCTTTCTCTGCACTCCGAATGACACGTTCTTCTATCAGGCCTTCGTCGGCATCGATGTCGCCGCCAACGGCAACCAAGTCTCCGTCAATGAATTCCAATCCGGCATGCGGCCGATCGGGCGTTTCAGGGACCAGTCCCTGTTGATGGTCGATTTCGCGGCCGGTGCCTGGCTGTTCCGGGACCGTTTTGAAACCCGAGGGCTATCCGGACTCGCCACCGTAATGGAAGTGCACTACAACCAGACGCTCGGAGCCATGGACTCGGTGGAAAGCGACTTCTTCGCTCTGGGAGCCATTGACGGGAATCGGCGGGAACGGGCCTTTGTCAACATGACCGCGGGCCTGACCGCCCTTTTCGGCCAACGAACCACCATGACCGTCGGATATGGCACGCCCGTCAGCAGCGACCGGTTGTTCGATGGCGAACTGCGAGCGTTCCTGAATCGGTACTTCTGATTTTCCAACGGCCCAACGGCAAACGCGGACCGACCGGCTGATTTCCTATCAGCCGGTCGCGGTTGAATCAAGCTGGTCATCGGCTCGCAGTCAAGCCGGAGATTCAATTAGACGCCAATTCAATCAGCCGGCGGCCGGCCCATCATCCGGTGGCAATTCGGCGATGTCACTCCGTTCGCTCCCAAACGGCGGGAAGCTTCTCGGATTCAGCTCCGTACGTCTGCGAGACCACAAAGCCGCTCGCCTGGGAGGTGTAGAAGATTCGCCCGTTGGACACGATCGCTCCCAAGCACTCTCGTGAGTCGATCGCCGGACCGGTGGAGACCAATTTCCCATCCTGGGACAAGTCGATCATGTCCATGTTGGCTCCCAAGATATACGGCTCGGAAAGCGTGAAGCGGCAGCAGGCATAATTGTGGCCGACCCCTCCCACGACTTCCCCCGTGCCGCGATCGAACACGTTTCCTCGACCCCGCAGGGCATTCGAGAAGATGAAGTTCTCGCCGACCGTGACAACATTCAACGCGGAACTCACCGGGTCGGATTGCCAGATCAGGGAACCATCACGGGCATCGAGGCACCAGACAAAGCGGTCCTGAGTCGCCTCGCTGGCCGGGTTGTGTCCTCCGATGTAAATCCGGCCATCTCGACCGGTCAACGTGCACTTGGCGGTCACGTAGTGCTTGGTGGTCAACCAGATGACTTCACCCGTCTCGGGGTCCAAGCAGGCAGTCAGTCCGTTGTTTTCCGGTGGGAGTCCCCGGCGGGCCCGCTGACTGGCCGAGTAACCAAAGAAGGTGGAGTAGAAGAGTTTGCCGTCGAGGATACAGATCCCGCAGTCGTTTCCACCTCGACCATACTCGGAGAAGTCCTTTTCCCAGACGATCTCGCCCGTATCCAGGTTCCACGCCCAGAGCCGAGGTCGATTATCGCGAGGGTAGTATGGGTTGTCATTCGAATAGATCCAACTCATCACCTCCTCGCCCTCCGGTCGCTCGGCGGGTTCCCCCTTGAACGTGAACGGCTTCTCCGTTCCCTGCGCGGCGTATTCTCCCGAACCCGACGCGTAGATCGCGATGTTTCCGTGGACGACCGGCGGGAACTGGCGACTCCAACTGGGCGATCCCGTGAATGGAGCTTCCCAGAGGAGCTGTCCCGTTTCGGCATCGAGACACCGCATCCGCGATTGAGTCATTCCCGCCTGGGGGACCAGCAGTTTGCCATCCACGTACAGCGGCGACGTAAAGGAGAGATAGACCTCGGGCCAATACCGTCTCCAGAGCAATCGCCCCGTATCCTGTTCGACCGCGATCACCTGGCCTTCCGCCGTGTGCGTGTAGAGACGCCCTCCACCGCAGACCGGTACATGCTTGACCGTTCCCTCGAGACGCCGCGCCCACCGCATCCGAAGGGGTGGCGCCAGCCCCTGTTGATTGGAATTCGTGGATCCAAAATCCCCATAGTTCGTGTACCAATCGAACTCCGACCCGGCCAGCGGCCCGGTCAGCGGGCTCCGAATTTTCCAGACCTCCAAGTCACGCTCCGGCAGGCTCGCCGATCCATCCGCGCCCAGCACATAAAGGTAACCATCCTCACATGGCACGAAAACTCGCCCGGCGGCGACGGCGACCGGCGCGGTGATCGGAGCACCAAACGCGGTCGGAAAACTCTGGTCGTCGTCGGCTACTTCTCCACTTAGCTCGACCACAGAAAGACTCCCATC
>JBJHCD010000449.1:0-2722 GCA_050485845.1 Pirellulaceae bacterium
GCTCGGGCCACCAGGGCGCTCATTTGCCGAGCGGCTTCGCGGGTCTTGCGAGACTGAATCGGGAGTCGCAGCAGTTGAACACTGGCCACCAACAAGAGGACGCTAACGGTGATCACCACCAACAGTTCAATCAGAGTGAGACCGGAGCGGGTAGGGGGAACGAGTCGAGCGGTTGGAGCACCACATCCCGCCCCCAATCGATTGGGGATACGCGGTAGCTTATCCAGCTTATCCATGGGTTAGGGGGTCTCCAGGTCGTGGTTGGTAATTAAATTGTCGAACAGGCGCTCCCCAGTCGATGGAGCCAATCGGGGAGCCCCGACCATCGTTCCGCCGTTGAGTTGACGGTACGGATCCATTGCCTGATACCACTCGTCGGCCGAAGTCAACGCGCCTGGATTCCGGTAAGTCAGGCCTTCGCCCAGTTCGAGCCCATAATCGATCTCACCCGAGGGAAGTTGGAACGCCCAGGGCCCCGCGGAAAAGATGAGAGGAAAGAGGAGGAACGGTCGTGGTCCGACAAAGTCATCCGCCCAACGGGGATCAATTCTCTGAGGGTCAAACGGATCGGGGGATGCGACGGCATCGGTAGTCTGGATGAATGACGGGGAGGTGCCGGCCAGCAGTGAGTGTTCGGAGTACCCAGGTGCCCAGCGGAGAAAACCGATCGGGTTTCCCCAGGCATCGAGAATCTCCGGCACGCCGTCGTTATCCACGTCGCCGATTTCCGATTCCCGGAAATAGGAAAGGGCATCACGATCATCATGGCGGAGCGCGGCCAGAATCAGATAGAGGCATTCCGCCTGCTGATGCTCGGGAGTCCAATTGTTCAGGTTACCCCCAGTAAGGATCTGCAAACGACGCAGGTGAACGCGGTGGAGATGTGGAATTCGGATATTCGAGGCGTTGAGGTCACCGAAAGGAAGCGGGGCAGTGGTCAGGTCGGTCTGCCGGTCGGGGAATTCCAGTCGCATGTAATCCCGCAAAACGAGTAGCCGAACCTTTTGGCGAATGTTGGGATTGAAGTTGGGGGGAAGGCGGACGGGCCGAGTTGCGTAGGCCTCGAAGTGAGGCAGCAGGATCTCATGGATCTTGGCAATTTGTGCTCGAGTCCGCTGGATGCGAGCTTCTTCCTGAGCGCTCCAGAGGGCGACCAAGGCCGTGGACGCGACCATGGTGGCGATCACCATGACGACCAGCAGTTCGACCAGCGTAAACGCTCGCCGGACCCCCTGAACTAATCGTACTGGTTGCCGGTGTTGGATGCTCATCACGTTCATTCCATCCATTCCATCATTCGGCCATGAAACCATTCGGCCACATGAAACCATTCGGCCATTCGGCTTGAACTTGAACTCGCAGCGGGACGACATGGGAAAAACCGACCAGGAGGATTTCCCGAGGTAACTCGAGTGGACCGCGGTGACCGCGGCCATTGCGGTGACCGTGGCAATCGCGGTTATCGGCTATTGCAGTTGGGCATCACCGAGCGTCTGGCCCTCACTGAAATTCGCCAAGTTATCCTGCTGGCCATCGAAGTAATTGACCGAGGGATCGGGGGTAAAGTCGCCATCCACGGAGCCATCCGGGTTGAGTCGGACGGGAAATCCGGTCGGAAAACGGGTGTAGACCTGGGGGGTCGAAAGGGCGTAGATGTCATCGGACCCGGCACAGATCAACTGATAGGTCTGCGGATTGGCAAACTGGTTCGTTCGGCCAAAGTACGGAAAGGCAATACCACCCACCGAAGCCAAGCTGGCATCGGACGGATAGGAGGCCAGCAAGTAGGTCCTGGCATCGAAATAAACATAGGGAGACGACTTGGTGCGTCCCGGGAGATAAACCGGCAAGTTTTGGGAAAAATCGAGCCGATCCTGCTTGAAGTCCATCAGCGCGTTTTGTCGCTCGGTACTGCTGAGCGGTCCCCCTTCCCCGGTGAAGGGATAGCGGGGGTTGTTGCTGAGTCCTCCCAGCCAGAAGACGAGTGCCTTGGCGGCATCGAGCCGAGTGGGATCGTTCGGGGGCAGGGCGTAGGACATACTGTGAATTGCTTGTAGCTCAGTCGGATGGATCCGAGGAAAGGCGTCTCGGATATGCCGATAGACGACGGTCTGTTGCCAGGGCTTGCCACTCCCGTCGTAGGCATCCGAAAAGTCGGGTGGGTAGTCGTTGTATTTCATGCGGTAGGCCTCCAGGGCCTGTTCGAGCGCCGCGAGATCCGAGACGTAACCGAAATTCTCCGCTCGACGCACCGCGTAGCCGAGGGCGGGGACCAGCAGTGCGATCAGGATGGTAATAATCAGGATCACGACCAGGACTTCCACCAAGGTGAAGCCTGTTCGGGTAGTTCTATTGGTTGCCATGTATCTCGACCTCCCCATGGGTTCTTCGTATGGCTCTTCTTTATCCGATGCTTCCAACGTCGACTTGTGACCGGGCGGTAACAAAATGAAGCATTTGATCAGGTCAAACCTTGGATGAGACTGACCAGAGGCAAGAAGAGGGCGATGACGATGAAGCCGACGGCGCCACCGAGGAACACGATCAGCAGCGGTTCCAGCAGGGCCATCAGACCATCGGTCAGGGTTCGCACCTCTTCGTCGTACGTATCGGCGACCTTGAAGAGCATGGTGTCCAACTCACCCGTCTCCTCGCCGACATCGACCATATTGACGACCAAGTCGTCGACGACTCGGGCATTCATTCGCATGAAGTAAAATCC
>JBJHCD010000449.1:2732-5441 GCA_050485845.1 Pirellulaceae bacterium
ATCTTCAGCAGATAGAACAGGGCCCCTAAAATCGCCCCCACGCCGGACATAATTCCTCCCATCTGCTGCACGTTGGGGAGGAAGATGATGGGGATAAAGGGGCCCGCTCCGACGGCCACCCAAAAGAACATCGCCACCGGATGGAAGCCTGGTTGGGAGTTTTCCTTCAGGGGCCGAGAGATGGTTTCCCCTTCGCGGATGGCTTCGGCCACTTTCCCATACAGCCGTTCGAACAAGGCGTTGCCGGCCGTTTCGCGGGTGATGGTCAAGCCTTCCAGAATGGGGACGCCGCTGGCAACCAGCGTCCCGAGGGTCCGGGTGGTTCGAGCCATCGTGTTCTTTTCGACCAATTTTCCCAGAATCGGAATCTTGACCACGAACATGTCCCATCCCATGCGGCCGACCTTGAATTTTCGGATCAGCTTGATGGAGATCCAGATGCCGATGGGAACCGCCGGGATCACGAACCAGTACCGGACGGTGTAGTTGGAGATACTGATCAGCAGTTCCGTGGCGGCCGGGAGCTTCAGTTCGAATTCCTCGAACATGTCGCGGAACACGGGCACGATCTTCACCATGATGAAGGCCAGAATCGACACGGCGACCAGGATGACGACGACCGGGTAGATCATGGCCCCCTTCACCTTCCGCTTCAACGATTCGGCTCGTTCCATGAAGTCGGCCAGGCGCTGGAGGATCACTTCGAGTGCACCACCCGCTTCACCCGCCTTGATCATGTTGACATATAGACGGTTGAAGACTTTGGGGCTCTTGGACATCGCCTCCGAGAGGGTCGAGCCCGCTTCGATTTCGTCACAGACATCCATGAGGGCGTTCTTGAGTTTTCCTCCTTTGAGATTCCCTTCGAGAATCTTGAGGCTGCGGAGAATGGGGAGCCCCGCGTCCTGGAGAATGGAAAGCTGCCGGGTGAAGGTGGTCATGGCCTTGGTCCCGGCACCACCGAACGCGAACCCCCGCTTCCGCTTTCCACCTGGGCCCGCCGCCTTGGCCGCCTTCTTCACCTTGATCTTGGTGACGAAGTAGCCCATCTGGCGGATTGTGGATTGTGCTTCTTCCTCGGTCGCCGCATCGATAACGTCCCGGATCTCCTGACCCGTGGCGTCCATCGCTTCGAATTGATATGTCGGCATCGGCCTGCACCCCAAAAAACAATAAAGAGGATTTCGAGTGAAGCACTAGGCTTCCATAATGGTTTCACGGACCACTTCGTCCGCCGTCGTGGTTCCCTCATGCGCCAGCGAGATGCCGGCCGAGCGAAGGGTGACCATGCCGAATCCCTCGGCTGCCTCCCGCAGTTCGTCGACCGAGACATTTCGCATGATCATGTCTCGCAGCGCGTCGTTCATCAGCATCAGCTCAAACAAACCAACTCGCCCTTTGTACCCGGTGTTGTTACAGACGTCGCAGCCGCGCCCCTTGTAGAATCTCTTGCCCGCCACTTTTTCCGGCGAGAGCCCCATTTCATAGAGCACGTCATCGGTAATCGAGACTTCCTCCCGGCACTGCCCACAGACTCGCCGGACAAGTCGTTGAGCCAGAATGGCTTCGACCGTGGCGGTAATCAGGAAGGTGGGAATCCCCATGTCCTTCAGTCGAGTGACCGTGCTGGGGGCGTCGTTGGTGTGCAGCGTGCTGAAGACCGTGTGGCCGGTCAGTGAAGCTTGAATTGCAATTTCGGCCGTTTCCGTGTCGCGGATCTCTCCCACCAGAATCGTATCGGGATCCTGCCGCAGAATCGCTCGCAAACAGGAGGCGAATGTCACCCCGATATCGGCGTCAATCGGAATCTGAATGATCCCGTCAATGTCGTACTCGACCGGATCCTCCGTCGTGATCAGCTTGTCCTTGATATGATTCAGTTCGCTGAGGGCGGAATAAAGCGTGGTGGTCTTCCCGGACCCGGTCGGGCCGGTGACCAGGATGATCCCGTTGGGAATGTCGATCGCCTTGCGGAACGTGGCCAAGGTCTGGTCGTCCATTCCGACTTTGGTCAGGTCCAGCGACACGACCGACCGGTCGAGGACTCGCATGACGACGCTCTCGCCGAACATGGTCGGCAAGACGCTGACGCGGAGGTCGACGGGGTGACCGCCGACTGTCAGTTCGATTCGACCGTCTTGAGGCAATCGCCGCTCGGCAATGTCCAGATTCGCCATCACCTTGATCCGAGTGGTAATGGCGAAGGCCAAGTGCCGCGGCGGAGGGACCATTTCATAGAGCACTCCATCCGCCTTGATCCGAATCCGAAATTCGTCCTCGAATGGCTCGAAATGAACGTCGCTGGCATGATCCTTGATCGCCAGCAGCAGAACCATGTTCAACAGCTTGCGGACCGGGGCGCTGTCGGCCAGGGCCTCGGCACTGGTCAAGTCGATCGCCCCCTCGGCCGCCAAGGCTTCGGCCTGCTTCTTCAGGTCCTCGTCGTTCTCCAGGTCGACAATGATGCTCTCGACCGACTCGCTTTCCGAGTCATAGTGCTTGGTCAGCGCGGCCACCACCTCCCGCTCGGTCGCCACCACCAGACGAATGTCATAGCCCAGAAAAGTCCGCAGTTCATCCTGAATGGCCAGGTTCTGAGGATCACAGGTCGCCACCGTCAAGGTGTTCCCCTCAAAGGCGACCGGGACGACTCGATACATCTGAGCCATCGTTTCGGTCACCTTGTCCAGCGCCTCGGGAGGGCTGACA
>JBJHCD010000450.1:0-5440 GCA_050485845.1 Pirellulaceae bacterium
TGCAAGAACAGCACGGCCGTGCGGGGAGTCGTTTCAGTCGGATCATTCATGCGTCCAAATTCCTTTCAAATAACAGCCCCACCCAAGCTGGCGGTCGGAGGCTTCGTCACTTAAGGTTGCAGGCAACGTTGGAGGGAGGTGGTCTAGAAAAAAAACACTGCCAGCGGACGTGGCGAATCGATTCGGCTTTGGACCTCCTCGAGCCAAATCCCAGCCGGACACGGCCACGCCCCCGGTAACCGCCACCGACACCAACTGCTGCCGACAGACTGCCGGGCAATGGGGATCGGAGAAAAGACCAGGCGTGGTCAACAGCAAAAACGAGTTTCCTGCCGCGGAGTCCGCCGGTTGCATTCGGTTCCATTCCTTGGGGGTAGTCGGGAAGATGCGTGCTCGCCGCCCCTCGCCGCCGAAGGAGAGCGTTTGCATCCCTTCTAACGGCTCCGAAGGACTGTCGTCCGAGATTTCCAGCTCGGCAAAAAAAACGATATCAAACGCTTCTTCATTTGCACGTTCGGCGACATTCCGCTTGAGTGCGAGAAAACTGGCTGAGTAGATCCTGGATTCCGCCGCGGTGAGCCGGTCTGGATCGATTTGAATTCCCGTACGGTGGTCAAAGTCAATCAAAGTTCCTGGATCACGAAGCTCATCCCCATCGACGGCGTCACCATGTAGGAAGGCTCGCAGGCCTTGTTCGGTGAGAAACCCCCGTGCCGGTTCCGTCGGCCGGCGACATCGCGTCCAAAGCGGGAGCCGCTTCGCTTCTCCCTGACGAGTTGCCTCCCAACCGGGGAGCCTCTGGGAACGGAGTGGAGCGAGGCGAATCAGGGGCCCCTCGGCACCTTTTTTCAGAACCTGGAGACTAGCGGGGGCAGGGAAAAAGAGTTCGGGGGCCGACAATCCCGCCTCGGATCGTGTCAACGTTCCGGAGGGTACCTTGGCCAGCCAAGGACCACGAACATGAACTCGAGCAATCCAGTCGGGAAATCCTACTTGATGCAGCAGTTCTCTGAACCAATCCGGGCCATCCGGATGCGTATCCGAAACGCGAGCCAGTTTCTTGGCGGCATCGACAAGTTCCTGAAAATCGCATCCGCATCGGCGGAGCAGCGCCGAGCGGATGGCGCCGGTTAACGTCTGCGGCAGTGGGAATGCTCCGCCGACACGCGTTGCGGCACCAAAGGGGCGTCCATCCCGGAAAAAGAGGACATCGAGCGGTTCCAGTATGAGGCCAAGTCGTCGAGCGTCACTCATTGATCTCTCCCACGGGCGATGAAGGAAGCGGATTGGCAGAGGGTGATGAATTGGGCAAAGGCATCTCCCGAACCGCGGAAGCGACTCTGGGGTGCCTGATGGGGTCCAACTTGCTCAACGCCTTCACTTCCACTTTTTGCCTGACGATAGGTCCGAAATGCGTTCACTAACGTCGCTCCAGCTTTCTCGGCCTCACCATTTCCCAATAGTTTGCGAGTCGGTGACTCCGTTCGATCCACGTGGCGACGAAGTTCGGCTTCCATGATGGTTGGATCGAGTTCAGCGAGCGTTTCCAAGTCAGCTCGGATTCGATAGGCCCAGCGGTCCGTCGCTCCTTGCTGGAACGCATCGACCCAACCGGCGACGACGGGCACGAAGTCCCAGGGACAAATGGCCGAAGCATGTTCACCCGATCGGCGGCAAGCAGCAAGCTGCAATGTGTCGCGCCCCTTGGCTTTGGCCTCCCGTTCCGCGGCGCGTCCCTGTTCGAGGGCAAAACGGAGGTCTTCCTTGTAGTGAACAATTGCCAATCCGGCACTCAGGGTTGCTCGATTTCCCATCAGCAATCGAGGGCGTCCGCCGGCATCTTCAGCCCAGGCTCGGCGGTATGTTGATTGCAGTTCCACCGCGCATCGCAAGGCCGTTTCCGTGGGAAGGAGGGCCAACACATCGTCGCCCCCCGCGTAAATCAACTGACCCTGGTGACGCGAAACAATCTCAGGGACGAAGTGGAGGGCAAAGTTGGCCAAGGCCTCGCTGATCGCGGCGTGCAGCGCGGGCCCGACAGGCCGTTGCGCGGCTAGTCCATCCATGATCGTGCCGCCTCGCTCACGTTCCGAGGAACCATTGCTCGCGGTTCGACCGGCCAGCCCCCGGTAGTAGGCAACCATCTTCGGGTGCATGACATCCTGAACCCGTGGCGACAGGGCCCCACGCAACCATTCACCCAGGTTGTCACCATCCATGACCAGCACCGCATAGTAGGCTGGGGGTGGGCCGACTTTGGGATTCTGCCGAGCTTCGAGAATCCATTTTCGGACTTCAGGAGGACACTTCTCTTCATCCAAATCCTCTCCCTCCGAACGTTCCAATTCGCCGTGCAGCCATTGACCGCTCCAACTACTGCCTTCCATGCGAAGTTGGTCAGGAACCAGTTTTGTAATCCCGGCTGCCACGGCTTTTGGGAACCAGCAAGCCGCCGCGATCGTGGCCGTATCCTGCCAGCGAAATCCTGGGGATGACGATTGCTCCAATTCCTCCTGAAAGAAGGCCGGTAACGCGAACCGCTTGACCAACGCGGGGGCGGAGAGCCTTTCGTTATTCCGCAATCGGACGCCATCGATGGATATCCGGCGTTCGAATCCTTTCCAGAACGCGGCGGAGGAGTCAAACGCCGAGGGTCCCATCTGCTCGACCGTTCCCAAGAGGCTGCATTTGCCGGGAACTTCCTGGCCAAGTGTGATCGAAGTGGAGGGGGGAATATGGCGAGCACTCTTGGAGGATTCGAGGAGTCGCGCGGAGAGATCGAGGCGGGATTGCCATTGCCCAGCCGTCGATTGTGCATACCGCCCCGGCGCGTGCTCTGAAGGTAGTGATTCCGCCAGCCGACGGACGGCCATGGCTGCGGGGAAAGCTTCGGAGAAACTTTCGCAACCAGTCAGCAAGTCGGCCAAGCATCGATCATCGCAGTCCTTCCAAGGGAGAAGGCTGGTCCGAATGTCGAAAAACCCTTTCAGCTGATGATTCCACCAGTGATCCCAACCTTCGGCAAGTTCAGGTTCCAGTTTCGCATGGATGGCCATGGACAATCTCTTGTGGACACGGCCACAGAGTTCTTTCCATCGCTTGGCGACCCTGGCTTCGCATTCTCGGGCAAGCCTCCGGGCCGGTTCTCCATCGGCGGCCCATGGGACAATGGCAACGAACCGGTTCGGCAGGCAGGGGGAGGTTAGCTTCGACTTGGATGCGTCGAGTTCCGGCGTATTGAGGCCTATGTCCCGGCGGAGCCATTGATCGAGCAAGGGAGTACCGCGAAGGGAGGGGTAAATCAGCGCGGTCGGACCAAGTTGTTCCAATACCGGCGTCATCGCCTGAAAGGTCAACCAGGAGAGAATCATGCTGCCCGTCCACAAGTCCCGAACCGTACGGGCCGACGCGATGAATGATTGGACGGGGCCGAGACTGAACGAGAGAAACGCGGCCCGATTCCCATCCCCTGGCGGCGTTAACCCGGCAGTGATATCCGCATGTTGCCAGATGGTGTGATCGGGCGTTCGAGTGTCCGCGGGTAGCACGGCATAGGCCGGTTCCAGTCCGATCAAGCGATCGGGCAGCAATCTCCACAGGGCCAGATAGCGGGCCGGCTGTTCCGCGCCGGGCAACCCCGAGCAAATTTCCTGAACAACGGCTCGCAATTGCTCCTCTTGAAGCCGGCAGCTTTCCAGGCGAAAGGCCCCCTTTTCCGCCGAGAGCGGGTGGCAGGGTCGTAGCGGTCCGAATCCATCATCCTGAAGACTGACTCGGCGACTTGAATCGTCGCCTCGCGGCATGGGGAGGCGTTCGATGGCCGAGGCGACGTGGTCGGCATGCCCTCCGTGCGCCTCCACGTCGGAGGGTTTCCAATCGAGGGCTACTTCGAGATAACGCCGCGTTCGACTTTCGTGGCGACGAATATCGATCGCCTTGTCGGGCGGGTCATGCAAGAAGGCAAGTAATACGTTGGTCCAATCCGTCATTGGTGTAACTCCTAGTAGCTCCGGCGATGACTTTCGCTTCCCACTTGCTGACCGAGTGGTGCCGGGGGGAAACGGAAGTTGACTATGATGCGGGGCAAGCCGCGCTTGCCGGTCTTCCTTTCAAGACAATGAAACGGCGGTGATCGATCACCGTCCGAGCATTTTCGATGAAAAGGAAAAGAAAAGTGGTCAACCGCAGCGGGTAGGGTATCAGTGACCCGGGCTGGATGGCGGCCCAACGGTCAATCGGCCCAGTCTGCTGCTTGCGGTGAGTTCCATCGCGACGAGCCTGGACTGGGTGGCCGATTGAATTGGACGTTAAGCCGCGTCTCCACTTTCCACAGGGCGAAAGCCATCATAATGTACGGCATGGACCATAGCCATTGGAAGGAGCAATTTCGAAAAATGTATGTCGTTGTTTGTTACGACATTGTCGACAACCGGCGTCGAAACCGCGTGATGCGACGCGCCCGAGAGTATTTGACTCACGTTCAGAAGAGCGTCTTCGAGGGCGAGGTGGCGGATGAGCGAGTGGAATCGCTGCGCCAAGTGTTATTGAAGGAGATCGATCCGGTGGAGGACACCATCCGGATCTATCATCTTTGTCGCCGCTGCATTCCGGCGACCGAGGTTTTGGGGTTGGGAATTTATGTCGAGCGGGGCGACGCCGACGAGGTGATCTGAGTCCGACAAACAAGATCGTCGCCCGCGCGGATTGGCCCCATGCTGTCGGTCAACCAGACCGACCGCCGGGACGTTTTGTCACTTGTCACCTCGGTCTTCGCCTCCCACGAAGTTGGTGAGAAACGCGGTTTCCGGGCCAGGTTACGTCGTGGGCGAAAATCCGGGGGGTCCGTCGTCACGTCCGACTCGATCCCCCTAAACACCTCCGCGCGCCCGAATCTTCATGGCCGATACTGGAGGGCCGTTTGGGGTAGATGCATCCGAGATTAGTTCAATCCTCTCTTCGTCGAGGCACGTCTCCGGACCACTGGAGGATGCCGTGCAGCTGGCTGAGGAGCTGCAGGAGGTTTCAATCCTCTCTTCGTCGAGGCACGTCTCCGGACATCATCGATGCGATCATCGACATCCTCACGCCCGAGGAGATGTTTCAATCCTCTCTTCGTCGAGGCACGTCTCCGGACCTGATCGGCTGGAAGTGACCCAGGCCACTATCAGCCGCATGTTTCAATCCTCTCTTCGTCGAGGCACGTCTCCGGACAGCGCGGACAAGTCCATGCGGACCACCTGTCTCTGGAGTTTCAATCCTCTCTTCGTCGAGGCACGTCTCCGGACAAGTTTCTCGAGCATTGCCGGCAAGTTGGCGCTGAAAGTTTCAATCCTCTCTTCGTCGAGGCACGTCTCCGGACGCGGGATAACAACGAAAGATCGGTACCAATCTTTGTTTCAATCCTCTCTTCGTCGAGGCACGTCTCCGGACCATGCGGGCG
>JBJHCD010000451.1:0-4776 GCA_050485845.1 Pirellulaceae bacterium
TTCCGATTCCGCCGGATCCGGGTTCACCGGCAGTATCGCCACGGGGAGCGGTTGGTCGTCATAGCTGAGATGGTAAAGTCCTGGATCGTCGGGCATGGGAAAGCGGGCCGTCTGTTCCGATATCGGCCAGCGAGCGATCACCCCCCCGTCCCGCCGCAGGACAACCTGGCGGACTTCCCGCTGCGACTCGACATTCCAGACGCAGTGCTCACCCGGTACGTATTCGGCTTGTTGCGTGGGAAGGTTGCGGGCTTGGGTCAGCGACTGGTCCAGGACCGGAATCAAGGTGGGCTGAATCACCCAATTCGTGCTCCTCCTGTCCAAGCCAAAACCAAATACCAGGAGGTTGCCGAGCCCACCGCCGCCGATGCCCCCCTGTCCCGCTTGCCACAGCAGCGGGTCGCCCGCCTCGGAAAACATGAGCGGTTGGCCATCCGTCACGTCCGCACGAAAATACCTCCGGACCTCCAGTTCCAGAAGTTCGCGAAAATCCTCCGGACTGAGCGGCAAGAATATGGGATGGTCGCGGTAGACGAACCGGAGCCGGCTTCCACCAGGCGCCTCCACCGGGCCTCGGAGGTGAATTCCCAACCTCTCCAGTCGCTCGATGACCAGCGGTGGGGCATCATTCAGGATCAGCAGCACTCCTTTCTGTTGCCGTAGCGTGTTTCGCAGATGTTGCCACGCCACGGGGGAGGTCAATTGACTACTCTCGATGCAGAGCACATCGAACTGAGTCGGAGCGAGAGGAAGCTCGTCCAGTTCCAGTTGACGAACCTCCCAGCGGCCCCGCATGACGTCGGGAGAGAGGGCCGTGCGGAGATAACGGGAGTCGGCCAGCAGGTAGACGGTTCCGAGTTGCACGGGGGGGAGGGCAAAATAGGCACGGTTGTCTCCCTCCAAGGAATCTCGTGGACCGTCGACGTGGATCACTCCCTCCAGCCAGTCCCGTGGATCGACAGGCCATTCGAACGCCAGGGTGAGGGTCGATTCTCCTTCGGCGAACTCGATCGACTGCTCGACAATCTCTCTTCCACCGCTGGTCACTCGCACCGTGGCCGAATGGACCGGGCCGCAGCGAGTGACATCAAATTGACATTCCACCACCGCTTGATCGCCCAGCAGTTGGCGACGAAGGCGGGGGCGAGCGACCGAGAGATTGGCGAGCGTGGAATGGCGGGGGGGCTGAAGGTCCAGTTGCACGCGATCCAGGAAGGGGGCTCCCTCTCGCGACTCGTCCCATTGGTTTTCCTGTTGGTCGCCCAAAAACACAATTCGCCGTTCACTTCCCAACGATTGTCGAACTAGCTCGCCGGCCAGCAGAAATCCCGCTCGGTACGACCCTCGCTGATGACTTGGCGGCAACTCGAGGACCTCTCGAACGGCCTCTTCTCGCGGTGTCCCGAACGGCACCACAATTCGAGGAGATGCCAACACCTCCACGACAGCGGCCTGATCGCCGTCGGGTAAGGCCCTTAGTTGTCGAGCGAGTTCCTGGCGAGCGGCGATGAACTGGTTGCCGGCTTGATGACTGAGCGTATTGTCGAGCAGGAACACGGTGCTTTGGATCGTGCGGTCAGGTTCCTCCTCCCGCAGCCGGTAGGGCCAAGTGAACGCGGTCACCAACAGCAAGAGCGCGGCCGCCCGGAGCAGCAACAATGGGAGGTCGCGGGGCCACCAAGGTCGGCTCCTGGCCAGGGGTTGGTCGTCCAGGAAACGGAGCGCCGAAAATTCAATCAGGTGGGCCTCGCGGCGGCGCTCCAGGTGGAGCCAGAGGGGGACCAGGACGGCCAGGGCGCCGAACCAGGCCAGCGGGAATAGGAATGCAAGGTTCATGGCATTCTCGCTCGCTCCGCCAGAAACCGCCCCAGGCCATCCCAGGGACTCGAGTCGGTACGGATGACAGTATGGGGAATTTCGAGCGAAGTAAAGAGCTGACGATGCTCCTCCATGAAGGCGTTGAATCGCTGCAGATAGCGTGCTTTCACTTCCTGCGGGTCAACTCGCCTGCGAACCCCCGACTCCAAGTCCTCAAACAGACCTCGTTCCTCAAAAGGAAACTCCAGCTCGTCTCGATCCAGCACTTGGAATAACAGACATTCATGGCCCTGGAATCGAAGCTGCTGGAGCGACTCGGTGATTTCCTGGGCTGGTTCCAGCAGGTCCGAGAAAATAAGCACGACGCTGCGACGATGGAGAACTTGAACAGCCTGTCGAAGGAGGGGGGCCAGGCTGTTGGTGGCCGTGGGACGTAGTCTTTGCAGATGCTGAAGCACCAGCCCCAACTGACTTGGCTTCTGGGAAGGGCGGATCAGTTCGGGCTGCCCGTCGGGGCCTGAGTTGGCAAGCAGTCCGGCGGCATCGTTTTGGGAGAGCATGAGCCAAGTCAGGGCGGCGGCCACGATCCGGGCCACGTCGAGTTTGCTGCCCCACGCCTGGGAACCTCGATAGGCCATCGAGCGGCTGGTGTCACAAAGCAGGTAGAAGCGAACATTCGTCTCTTGCGTGTAACGCTTGATGTATAGTCGGTCGGTGCGCGCGAACAATTGCCAGTCGAGGTGGCGAAGGTCATCACCCGGTTGATACTCCCGGTACTCACTGAATTCGACCGAGAACCCATGAAAGGGACTCCGGTGTCGTCCGGCCAGGAAGCCCTCCACCACGTAACGGGCCTGGAGATCGAGGCCGCTCAGCGCCGACAGCGTGGCCGGCTCGAAGCTTTCCCAGACTCCTCCCTCCGCGCGGTTCATGTTTGGGGAACATCCTCAAGAATCTGCTGAATGATGCTATCGGTCGAACGTCCCTCCGCGTCGGCGTGGAAGCTGCGGATCAGTCGATGCCGGAGAACCAGGAGGGCGACGGCGGCCACATCCTCGCAGGCGACATTCAGTCGCCCTTCACAGGCCGCTCGGGCCCGTCCCGCCAGAATCAGGTTCTGGCTGGCTCGCGGGCTGGCTCCCCAACGGAGCCAACGTCCCACATACTCGGGATTGCCCGGCTGGTTGGGACGAGTGGCTCGAACGAGCCGGACGGCATAATCGACGACATTGGGAGGAGCGGAAATGCGGGCCACGGCTTGACGGTAGAGCAGGATCTCCTGTCGAGTGACAATCGGTTGGAGTTGGTCGAGTGGAGTGAAGGAATGCTTCTCGACAATCTGTCGTTCCTCTTCCAGCGTGGGATACTCGACTTGCAACTGAAAAAGAAATCGGTCCAGCTGAGCTTCGGGGAGCGGATAGGTCCCCTCCTGCTCAATGGGATTCTGAGTGGCCAATACGAGAAAGGGTTCGTCCAACGCCGACGTGTGTCCTCCCACCGTCACGGTCCGTTCCTGCATCGCTTCCAGCAGGGCGGCTTGGGTTTTGGGAGGGGTGCGATTGATTTCGTCCGCCAGCAGGATTTGCGTGAAAATGGGGCCGGGACGAAACACGAATTCCCGCCGACCTCCCTCCTCCTGCAAGATGACGGTTCCCGTGATGTCCGCCGGCATCAGGTCGGGCGTAAATTGAACTCGGCGGAAAGGCAACTGAAGGACTCGGCCCAGAACGCGAACCAACAAGGTCTTTCCCAGCCCTGGGACTCCTTCAATCAAGCAGTGACCATGCGATAACAGCGCGTAGAGGACCGCGTCGATCGATCGGCTCTGTCCCACGATCGATTTGTGGACTTCTCGATGAACTCGGACCACCTTCGCCCGGAGTTCTCCCACCAATTGGACGACTTGGCTGTCGCTCAATTCGGTTGCCGGTTGCACAACGGGTGGCAACGGACTTGTCCCGGAATGGTGACTCGATTCCGAATCGGAAGGGGGCGACGCCATCGCGTCTTCGGGAATGTCAGCTTGGTCCGCGTCGGCATCGTTCATTCCAGCATGGGCCTTGTTCAGGAGACTCCAACGGTCAGCGCAGCAACAGACCAGCATAACCGACAACGCGCGACGTATCACCTGACACGTCGGCACTGGTCCCGTAGGCGACTTCCTCGACTTCCGTCATGCCGCCGAGTAGCCGCAAGGTCTCCATGACCATCACGGCGGGAAGAAGTCCGCACATTGAAATCTGATGCTGGCGGACGACGCGAAAGAGAGTCTCTGGATTTCGGGTTGCCAGGGCGTCCAAGGCGATCCGGTCCAGGCGACGATTGTTCTGATCGTCGGCAAAATGGTTCATATCGCTGGAAATGGCCAACAGCGGCGGAGACTCCAGGGAACGGATGACGTCGGCCAACCCTTCGGCGAATTGACGACAGCGGGCGAAATCACCCGTGCCGATCGTGATACCGACCACGCGGGCCTGGGGGGCGAAATGGTGGATCCAGGGAAGTTCGACCTCGATGGCATGCTCCCGCTGGTGAGCGGCCGCGTCGAGTTCCAGGCCGGGAATCATGGCCGCCAGTTTGGCCACCAAGTCGGGATCCGAGGGGATTCGAGCACCGGGGATATCCCAGGTGGCATGAGGGGCGATTCCCCAGTCCACGCCGTAAGGCGTATGCTTGGGCCCGATGACCAAAACGGTGTCCGGGATTCGCACGCGTTGCCAGGTCCGCGCCGCGATCGGTCCAGAATATTTCCATCCGGCGTGCGGTACCATCAAGGCGGGCCAGTCACCGGGAGCGGGAGCATCGGTCGGAACCATTTCGGCAATCGACTGCCGTAGTTCGTCCGCGGCGCGAGGATAAAAGGTTCCCGCCACGGCGGCAGGGCGAATCGTCGGCCCCGGCTGAGGTGGAGGGGCGTTCGTCAGCAGCAGTTGGGGCTCGGTCGAGTAGGTCTCGAGA
>JBJHCD010000451.1:4786-5429 GCA_050485845.1 Pirellulaceae bacterium
CAGTAATTGGGCTGCCGCTGGATGGAGCACTTTTGCCTCTTCCAGGACTCGATCCAGTAACTGCCGGGCCGATAGCTCGGGTTGATGAGCCAGCACGGTCCGGTTGGCTTCGATGACCATCAGGGCATGCCGCGATGGCTCGATGCCCCGCAAGTCGGGGTCGGCCAGCGTTCCCTGCAAGGCCGTGTCGGTCAGTACCGCCAACCCAACTCGCATCTTGCTGACCGCCTCCTCGGAGATCGCGCGCTGTCGGAGGTGCGTGGCCGCGGCCTGAGTCAGATTTTGCAGCGTGGCCTGGAGGGGAACCCCGGGACGCAGAGCAACTTGAATGAACTTCAGCGGCGAGTCTCCTTCCGGCAAGTGGACCAGGAGGATGACCGCCGGTACCGTGCCGTCAATTCCTCCCGGGGTGTAGTAGCTGGGAGTCGCTCCGAGGGCCTGAGCCCAGAGGTTCTGCCGACAGTGGTCAGCAAGCAGCGCCAAGTTTTCTTCCGTGACATGGAGTCCGGGGGGATTCTCCAGCAGGCCCAGTACCGAATCGGGAAAGGGGCCGGTGAGGTTCAACGTTTCGAACGTGGAAAGTTCTGTTTCCGGGTCGGTCCAAGCCGACGTGTCGAGTCCGGCCTTCCGGCAGGTCTGAAGG
>JBJHCD010000452.1:0-5411 GCA_050485845.1 Pirellulaceae bacterium
ACGATAGTCGAGCCCCGTCATCCGGTCAAATCCGGCGACGGCATCCTCCTCGAAATTCCGCCGAAACTCCTCCAAGTTTCGACGCTCGGTGTTGAAGTTCAGTTCACGCATGATCGTCCGCCGAAATCCATTGACCGTGGCCACCGGTCGGTAGGCCGCTGCGGCGGAGACATGCCGTTCGAACAGCGTCGCGAGGTGCGTCAGAACTTCCAGGTCCGATTCCACTTTCGCTTGAATTCCCGGATGCTGGACTTTGACCATCACCAGCTGACCATCAGGCAAGCGGGCTCGATGGACCTGCCCCACGGAAGCCGAGGCGACCGCCTCCGCTTCGAATTGAGCAAAGAGTTTCTCGGGAGGCTTTCCCAGTTCCGCCTCAATCACCTCCCGCACCGCTTCCGGAGGATCGGCGGGGGTATTCGACTGCAACTTCGATAGCTCATCCGCCAGAGCCACGCCGATCAGGTCTTCCCGGGTGCTGAGCAATTGACCCAACTTGATGAAAGTCGTTCCCAGTTCGGTCAGTGCCAACCGAACTCGGACTTCCCAGGGCTGGTCCGCCATCGCCTGGGTCTCGGGCGAGGCGATGAGATTCCGAAGCTGTTCGCTGGGCAAACGCTTCAGCCAATCGGCCAGTCCGAAGCGTCCCATGACCGCCGCGATCTCAGCAACTCGCTTGAACTCGGCCGTCGTCTGACTCAGATTCAGTAGGTCCAACGGGGACTCCTCGGAATAAAGCGGCAGAGTTCGATCAGATGGTCCATGCAGGACCGGTTACGGGCCGGCTCGTGGTCCAAGATGCCGTCGAGGCTCTCGACCGCATGGACTCACCGCGGAAGATGAAGAGCCCTCCATCGGCCGCTCGCCAGCTCACACTCCCCTAGGAATTTCCCAGCCGCTTTTCGAGAAGCTCGACGCGCCGAGTCAACGCTTCGACTTCGTCGGCCCTGGCAAGCCCGAGTTGGGCGAGGCTCTTGTCGTACCCTTCGTCAAGAGCAACCTGGCCCTGTTCACTCGCCTGCTCGACGTCCTTCTTCACGGACGCCTTGACGATTCCCAACTGAATAAAAGCTCGATCGATCCGCCGATCGATTTCGGCTTGAAGTTCCTGTCGAGCCGTCTCTGCCCGTTTCGCCAATTCCTCTTGGAATTCGAGTGCCTGCTGTTTGGTCAGATTCGATCGCTCGGCGATATCGGCCGCCAGTTCAGCCACCTTGTCGCCGGTCATCATTGCCAAACCGACACTAGCAAACACGCTCTGCTTCAGCACGTCAAACATCGAGTGATTTCCTCTTCAACATCCGGTAATGGGACCACCCGGTAACGGGATTCTCCGATAATGGGGGACCACGACGGGGTTCTGGCATCTTACTTTTCCGAGTTTCGTCGGGAGAACCACCTTCCCAATGCACCTCCGGGGAGAATCGGCTGGTGGACTCGGCCGAGTATTACGTCGCATTCCTCATTGTCGCCCCTTTCCGCCGAATGACAACCGGGCAGAGTGCGGGTGAGCATTCCACTTCGCCGTGCAATCCTTTTCACGGCTTGCAATCGCTGGCTCGCCGGCAGGGCCTATTTCTCTGGAGCTTGCCATGGCCGATGACCGGACAAGGTTTGACCGGACAGTGGTCCCGCCACCAGTGTTTAGCCGGTCTGCCAGAAAATTTTTTCGTCGCCGATTCCCGGCTCTTGACCGAGCCTGAGAGAAACTGGAAGTTGTTGTATTGACGGCATGACGAGGGGCGGGAGGATGCGAGGTCTCCTCATGGAGCAGTCGCCCGACTGTCGAACACGAATGTCGTCATCGTTGGCCAGCGCCAAGTATCGAGTTAAGCCCACTGGCTGTGCTCAACAGCCGCTTGCTAGCCTATCGCGTGTGGTTTTCGCTGAACTTGGCGCTGTCCGGTTGGTCAACCGAGCCCTAACGCTGAGGTGTTTACCATGCCCATCGATCACGTGACGAACACCAACAACGGCAATGCGGTGAAAAAGGTGGCCACTTCCACCACGACACTCTCGGGAAGGACGTCTAATCTTCCCATCTACGTAGTGCATCTTAGTAAATTGGCTGATGCGGTAGGTCCCAATCTTTCAGTGGTAATCAATTCGATTAAGCCGAATGACGATAAAGATTTGGCCCAGGGATATCGACAGCCGACAAACCATGATGATCGAGACGGAAATTTGCCGACCGCGCCGGGGAACGGTGTCGTGTATCGAGAATATTTCGTCCCCGATAACAAATTGCCGAAATCCGCGTACGTAAGACTGGTGGCTGATCTACAGAATCGACGGCTTTTCATCACGCCGACACATTATGACGTTTGGATTCAGGACCGAGACAAAGCCCGGACTCTTCAAGGGGACACGCCGATTGCATCGAACGCCACCGGCGCTCAGAGTCCCTTCTTTTTGATCGACACGAAACAATAACCTCGGCCTGCGATCAGCTCGGCTGGAACTCCAGGCCGGTCAATCGCCCGCGACCCGTGTTGAACTGGTCCACCTCGATTCCCAACCGCTGAAGCATGCTGATGTAAAGATTACACAGCGGTGGCGAATTCAATGGATCAAATGCCAGATGCCGACCATGCTGGAATCCTCCTCCCGCCACCAGGATCGGCAGATTTTTGTTCGAGTGACTGCTGGCGTCCCCCAAGTTGCTTCCCAAGTAGACGATTGTTCGGCCGATCAGGTCACTGCGATCAGCAATATCCCGAGGAGGCTCGACATCGACCTGGGGTTTGGGCGTCTTGATCCACTGCTCGTCAATGGCCAATCGCTGCTCCAATTCGCGGATGCTGGTCAGGTATTCGTCGAGCTTACCGCGATCCTCCGTCCCTAGCTGGGACTCTAACTTCCTGGCCTGATCGCGAAGGTCGTCGAGAATACTGCGACCTTCCGCTTTCTTTCGCTACTCCTGGGCACCGGGCCATTGAGCCCACCAGTTCTTCAGCAGTAGCCATTGCTGATGAGCATACTCGCGTTGGCTGGGGCTGAGCTTATCCGTGGAATTCAGCTGGTGCTCGTACGCGCCATGGTTCTCCAGAACCATCAGGTACTTGTAGTAGAGGACCAGATCCGGGCCTTCGTCGAAAGTCGATAGCACTCGGAGCGCGTCGTCTAGCTCCAGCGCCAGTCGTCGCGACTCGACGTCCCCCGAGGCTGCCTTCTCGCATAGTTGAATCAAGCGGAGCACCTGTCGCGGGAGCGCGTTTCCCACCCCGGTAATCGCACCGACCGCTCCGCAGCGAACGAATCCATGGAAGACTTGCGTGTCGACGCCGACCATCAATGCCAGCTGGGGATCTCCGCTGGTAATGTGCTCGGCAGCATAGCTGAGTGATTCCGAGCCGCCAAATTCCTTGAAGCCGACCAGATTGGGATACTCGCGACGCAGGTCAAAGAACAGGTCGGCCTTGGTTTCAAAACCATAATAGGGACTGTTGTAGATCACCGCCGGCAGACCATCGGCCGCCTGGAGAATTCCAGCGAAATGATCGCGCTGAGCGGCAGGAGAAGTCCCTCGCGACAGTAGACGCGGGATCACCATCAGCCCGGCCGCTCCCACTTCCTTCGCATGCGAGGCGTGAGCCGCCGCTTGTCGCGGACTCTGCGAGCCGGTCCCTACCACCACCGGAACTCCCGCCTCGACAATCCGCCGCACTCCCTCCTGTCGCTGCTGGTCGGTCAGCAAAGGCCAGTCTCCCATCGAGCCACAATAGACGACGCCCCGCATTCCTTCGGCAATCAGCCATTGGGCCGTCTCCACGAGCGCATCGAAATCGGGAATCCCTTCGCGCGAACAAGGGGTCATCAGCGCCGGTATGCAGCCCCGGAAAATATCGGAATGGTCTGGCATGGTCATGAGTTCACATCCACCACGGGCGGGCCGAGTACTTCTTCTCGCGGACTGATCCCCAATCCTGGTTCCTCCGAAGCGGACATGAATCCCGCTTCACGTCGCGGAGCCCCGGTGGCCGTGCTGACCGTCACGTAGCTGTTGAAATCGGTACTCGTAAAACGGAACGGTTCGGGAGTGCTGTGGGCCAGATGAGCAATTGCGGCCGTGATAATGTCCCCTCCCCACGCATCTTCCAGTGTCATGGCAATCCCCATGCTCACGCAGAGATCTCGAGCCTGGCAAGTCTTCGTCAGGCCGCCGAGCTTGCTGATTTTCAGGTTGACGACATCCATGGCCAAGTCCGACTTCGCTCGAAGCAGCACATCAAGACTGTCGATATTCTCGTCGAGCACAAAGGGATGGTCGGTATGCCGGCGGACCGCGAGACACTCCTCATAAGTCAAGCATGGCTGCTCGATATAAACATCGACATCCCGCACGGATCGAACCACGCGCATGGCCTCGTGCTGAGTCCAGCCCGTATTGGCGTCGGCCACCAGCCGGTCCGTTGTTCGCAACATGGCCCTTGCCGCTCGAATCCGCTCGATGTCCTCATCCGGGTCACCACCGACCTTTAATTGAAACCGAGTGTAACCTTGTTCGCGATAGGCCTCGACTTTGCGAGCCATTTCGTCCGCGGACTGCTGCGAGATCGCTCGATAAAGCCGAACCCTTTCGCCGAACCGCCCTCCCAACAACGTCACGACGGGGAGACCGGTCGCTTTCCCGAGAATATCCCAGCAGGCGCTGTCGATGCCGGACTTGACATAGGGATGCCCTTTCAATGCGGCATCCATTCGATGGTTCAGCTTGACCAGTTCTCGGGGATCGAAGCCGATCACATGCGGCGCCAGTTCGCGCAAGCCCGCCCGGACACCTTCGGCATAGGCCGGCAGGTAGAAGGGTCCCAGCGGACAGACTTCCCCATAGCCGACCAGCCCACATGCCGTTTCCACACCGACCACGGTACTGTCAAAGACGGAAACCGACTTCCCGCCGGACCATTGGTAGGAGCCTTCGAGCAATGGCAGCTCAACACGGTGAGCAAACACGCGGACGATCTTCATGAGTTGTTCCCAGACCCTTTCCTATTTCTTTCTGCCGTTCTGCCGATGGCTGGTTGCCTCCGCCCTGGGTGGGCTCGCGGCCGAGCCCCCGCGATCTTCGGCGTGGCCGACCATCTTGGCACGGGCGACGCCGCGTCCCCACGAAACGGTCGGCGTCGTGGACAGAATGACCGGACCGGCGTGTGACTGGTACATCTCGGTCATATGCGGAGCCGCAGGCGATTGTACAGCACGAGCACCTCATTGGCGACCTTACCGCCGCCGGCAGTTACCGAGCCGAAGCTCGTGGTCCGGTGATTCGATCGACCTGCTATTCGTCCAGGCCGCTCGGCACCCCAACCAATCCCGCCAAGCTCCGCGCCCCCGTCCAACTCCGTTCGCCGTGATAAACCACCAGCGGCACGACCGGACACAGGTAGCGTTCGTGTACCCCCCACGGC
>JBJHCD010000453.1:0-5400 GCA_050485845.1 Pirellulaceae bacterium
CTTCCACTCGATGGGAAGTCCGGAGGCTTGGCTCTGCCGAACGGGAAGTAGCTTGGCGCTGTTGGAGTGGATCGCCGAGGTGGGAACGGTTCCATCCGGATTGGCCGCACTGTGGCAGTTCACGCATGTTGCCGTGGGAGGAACTGCCGCATGGGATGCCTTCTCCACCGTATCATGGCAATAGCGGCAATCCATTTTCAGCTGTCCCACGTGCAACTTGTGACTGAACGGGACCGGCTGGGATGGGGCGTAACCGACATTGATCGTTTCAGGAGATATGCCGTATGCGCCGACGACCAAAGCGTAGGTGCCAAAGACCACTAGACCCATCAATGAAAACGGGACCAGTTTGTCGAGCCAGGCGGGAAACAGGAAGTACCTCATGTTGCTGACTGCTCAGTGAGCTTCCAATCCAGGGGAACGTTCGCGGGAGAATCCAATTGGTAACGTCGATCAGGCGATGACCAAGTCCAGCCAAGAGGCGTCCGGACAAGGAGTCCTCAGCTATCGGTCACTGATGCGAAGCGTCAAGTTACATGATTAATAGCAGCTAACAAGAAACAGGCGATGCGGCAAATGGACGCACAGCCCTCGTCGCGAATGCCTGTCGCATCCACAAATCTGCTGGAACGAAGTGGCAAGGTGAGAGAAGTCGACCTTGTGCTCGGGCTAATGCATCGGCGTGATGCCAAGCATCAGGGCGGAGCGACCAGTCGCTGTCACAAAAAATTTTTCCTGCCTGCGACAGTCCGACGCACCCTCGCAGCCGGGGCGCGGAAGACAAGCAAAGGTGTGGAAGCGAGCGACTCCGGTCAGGGAAGCGGCTGGGGGTCCGCCATGGGAGGGACGGGGATCTGCAAGGTCCGCACAAAGGACTCCAGATGCTGCATGTTGTCGCAGAAGGCCGAGTACCGAAGTCGCTGTCGAATCGGCTCGGTCAACGCCCGGCCCCCCAACGCCAAGGCGACACGGCCATCAACTGCCGCGAACAGTTCTTCGTATTGAGTGAAGAACTTGTCGGGATCGTCAATATGAGACACGCTCAGCCACAAGAGACGGGGGCGATTTTCCCGCACGGCGGCGACGAGGGTCGCGAAAGGGAGATTGGTGCCGAGCGACATCGCTCGCCAACCCATGCCTCGCATCACAACTTCCACCATGGTCGTGGGGAGGCTGTAATTGTCCCCTTCGGGGGTTCCCCCCAGCGCCAATGGAGCATTGGGGGCGGGGCGAGGGAGCAGAAGGCGGAACTCGTGCAAGAGCCGGTAACAGAGTTCGCAACTCCGACGCTCTTGATAGACCTCCGCCTCACCGCAAGCCCAACGATTTCCCACCTCCTCGAAGGCTTGAGCCAATGCGTGGTCGCAGATGGAACTGATGCTGTGTCCGGACAGGTAGAGATCAAACAAAACCTGTCTCGACTGATGCTCGTCGCCCTGCAGCAAGGCCTCCGTGATGGAGTCGAAAGCGTGGTCCAACGCTCGGGGGCGACTTCCCGTCGAAGCGGGGAGACCAATCGCTTCGGGAAAGACCAATTCGTGTTTGGAGGTGCGGAGGAAGTCCAGCATCGCTCCAATCGGAATGCGGCGGTGCCCCCCCGCTGTTCGCTCCGTCGGGATCACACCCCGGTCACACCACCTCTTCACCGAGGACTCGCTGACGCGGATGGCACGCGCGACCTGTTTTGGCGTGAGCAGGGTTTTCATTCGCGATCCGTCATGGGAGGAGACCCCATGCTTGAGACCGCCCGGCAGCGGTGCCTTGGTGTGAAAAACAGAGGGGGTGTCGGTGTCATGGATCAGGCGTCTCCGAATATCATCCCCCATGTGATCAGCTTCCCGGAGGAATGGGCTCCAAAGTCGAAAGGTTCACGGGACGGGGTTCAATGGTCCGCGTTCCGAACGAGTTCGGAATGGTTGCCTCTCTCCACGAGATCTGGCAACCGGACGGAGCGGGGGGAGACGTCCTGGGAGGATCCACTTCGCCTTCTCCCGTAAGATACTATGGATGATTTGAACGTTTTCAACCTGAGGTGAGGCCAAAATTATTTTTTGTTTCCCCCAAATAGTGTGCCGTTTGTGCCATCTAGATTGGTTTTGGCCTTGGGGGGTTTGTTACCGAGCCAACTGGTTCGCATGGGTTCAGCTGGCGTGAGCCGCGAATTTCGAGGTGATCCGGCAAAGGAGGGGGGCGGATTGGAGGCTCGACCACTTCCGCCGTCGGCGAACTCGGTTCAGCAACCGATCCCGGGAAGGTTTCGAAATTGCTCCGCCCGTGCGGCGAGTTCCTGACGTTCCTTCGTTCCTTTTCGAGCGAGATTCTTCATTTGGAACGTCATCCGCTGGTTCGCCTCCAGGTCGGTTCGGTTGCGATCCAGGAAGTCCCAGTAGAGGGTGGTGAAGGGACAGGCGTCGGGATCCGTGGCCTCCCCAGGATCGAAACGGCAGCCCTGGCAGTAGTTGCTCATGCGGTCGATGTATTTTCCGGTGGCGGCGTACGGTTTGGAGGCGAGTCGGCCTCCATCGGCATACTGCGACATCCCCAGCGTGTTCGGCAGCTCGACCCATTCCACGGCGTCGACGTAAACGGCCAGGTACCAAGCGTGTACCTGTTGTGGCTGCACGCCCAGTAGCAGAGCGAAGAGCCCGGTGATCATCAGGCGTTGAATGTGGTGTGCGTAGCCATGGTCCAGAGTCTGTTGCACGGTACACCGCAGACAGTTCATATCCGTCTCGGCGGTCCAGTAAAACGGGGGGAGATCGTGCCGAGCGTTGAGTTCATTCATTTCGGCGTACTCGGGCATCCAGAGCCAATAGACTCCTCGAACGTACTCCCGCCAGCCCAGGATCTGCCGAACAAAACCTTCGACCGACGGGAGCGGTAGGGCCTGTTGGTCGTATTCCACCAGGACGCGGTCGATGACTTCCCGGGGTCCGATCAGCTTAAGGTTCATCGCGGCGGAGAGCCGGGAGTGAAACAGGTACGGCTCGCCCTGCCACATCGCGTCCTGAAATCGGCCAAAGTTTCGAAGGCGATTCTGGCAGAAGTCATTGAGAGCCTGCAGGGCTTGTTCACGTGTGACCGGCCAGTCGAAGTGGTCAACTTTACCCGGATGGGAATCGAAGCGGCGAGAGACAAGCCGTAGCACGTCCTTTGTGATCGAATCCGGGGGAAAACCACGGGGTGGCGAAAGGTTCCCCGGGCCTCGCCTTGCACCTCGCTTGGGAAATGTCTCGCGGTTCTCTTGGTCGAAATTCCAACTCCCTCCGACCGGCTCCGATCCCGCCATGAGAATGCCGGTTTGCCGCCGGAGGTGCCGGTAGAAATACTCGAGCCGCAGTTGCTTCCGACCCTCGGCGTAGTCTCGAAAATCGCCTCGCGTGGCGAAGAAATGTCGATCCTCGCGAATCTCAACCTCCACTTTTTGGCGCCGCGCGACCTCCCGAATCGACTGCTCGACCCGCCAATCTCCCGGCTCGGCGAGGATCAGTTTGTTCGGTCGATGCTTGTTGATGGAGTTCTCCAGGATCCCAGCGAGTGATGTTCGGTTGGAGTTTCTGGATGTACCGGAAGTACCGGAAATACCGTGTGTGTCGGAGTGATCGGAGATGTTTTCCGTCAATGGGGTATATTCCACCGGGAAACCTCGACGCCGTAGCTCATCGGCAAAGTGCCGCATCGCGGAGAGGAAGAGTGCGATTCGAGCTTGGTGGGACCAGACGTGGGTCGACTCCTCCGCCGCCTCGGCCATCCAAATACGATCTTGTTGGTGATCAAAGTCGTCCAGGGCGGAGCTGGTCAAGTCAAGTTGGTCCCCGAGAATGATGACCAGGTTGCGGACGAGTGAATGTCCCATTCGACTTCCCTCCTCGCATTATGGCAAGACGAAAAAAGCCCCTCCGATCGCTTCTAATTCGGGGGGCGAATGTGTGAAGCGACTGGAAGGGCTCGGAGCCGTTCAGTAAGGGCGGAGCCGAACGGTCGGCTCCGCCTTGTCATGCAAACACTACTTGGACGGGGGGAGCAAGACCGAGTCAATCACGTGAATCACGCCATTGGAAGCGTTCATATCGAGAGCGACGAGGCCCGAATCGTTGACCTTCGCTCCATCCGAACCGGCGGAGATTTTGATCTCCTCCCCTTGCAGAGTCTTCGCCTTGCCCGCCTTCACGGCATCGCCTGAGAAGACTCGCCCCTCGACGACGTGGTACTTGAGAATCGCAACAAGCTTGTCCTTGTTCTCAGGCTTCAGTAGCGTGGCGACGGTCCCTTCCGGCAGTTTCGCGAAGGCTTCGTCCGTGGGGGCGAAGACCGTGAACGGTCCCTCACCACTCAGGGCATCGGCCAAGCCGGCCGCCGTGGCCGCGGCGATCAGCGTGCTGAAGCTGCCCGCTTTCGTGGCCACCACGGGAATCGGGTCGAATGAGGGGAGAATCACGGAGTCGATCACATGGATGACACCATTGGAGCATTCAATGTCGGTCTTCACGACGTTCGCTCCGTTGATCTTCACTCCATCGGAGGTAGCGTCGATGCTGACGGCTTGGCCATTCAGCGTGGCGGCCGAACTAAGGGTCACCACGTCCTTGGCCATCGCCTTGGCGGGGATCACGTGGTACGTGAGAACGGCGACCAACTTCTCTTTGTTTTCAGGCTTCAGCAGCGTCTCAACCGTGCCGGCGGGAAGCTTGGCGAAAGCTTCATCGGTGGGTGCCAAAACGGTGAAGGGACCTTCCCCCTGCAGGGCATCGACTAATTCGGCTGCTTGAACGGCGGCCACCAGCGTCTTGAACGAGCCGGCACCGACGGCCGTCTCCACAATGTCCTTCTCCGCGGCCTGAATTCGGGTCGTGGTCCCCAGGGAGAGAGCGGCGAGAGCGGCACCGGCGAACAAAATCTGAGTCAGTTTCATGCGAACTTTCCTTCAATTTGAACAGTTGAGTGAGATGGAAGCAGTGCGGAAACGAAATCGGGTCTTCGAGTCAAACTACAGCGTCCGTGAGGGTCAGGCCTGCCCTTTGATGACACTGTAACCAGCCGCTAGACGACGCCAATGGACGTTTTGAACGTTTTGGACGTTTTTTTGAGATGGCGGGGGTGGCTATTCGTCGAGAGTCGATTTCCGCCGCAGAATGTGGTGATAGTGCTGGGCAAAACGGTGGGCTTCGTCGCGAACGTATTGTAGTAGCCGCAGTGCATAGCTGTGGCGACTCAATCGCAACGGCTCGCTACGGCCCATCACAAAAATTTTTTCTTCGCGCTTGGCCAGCGAAATAACCATCGGTGGCACAATATCCAGTGCCGTAAAAGCTGCCAAGGCCGCATTCAACTGCCCCTTGCCGCCATCGATGAGCAGAATATCAGGCTGAACTTGCGATTCGTCATCCAGCCGCTTGAAAC
>JBJHCD010000454.1:0-5399 GCA_050485845.1 Pirellulaceae bacterium
CACTTGTGCCACCGCCTGTGCAAGCCAAGCCGTCGCCGCCAAGGCCACCTGCGCCAGTGCTTGCTCGGCTTGTGCCACTCACGCCGTGGCCGCCAAGACTGAATGTGCCAAGGCGTGTGCCGCTTGTGCCACCGCCTGTGCTACCCAAGCCGTGGCTGCCAAGACCACTTGCGCCAGTGCTTGCTCGGCTTGTGAGAAGACCCAAGTCGTGTCGGCGGCGGCGACTTGCAACGCGTGCGGCGCCTCGTGTTCCAAGTGCGAATCGACGACAGAAGTGAAGGCGGAGGAATCGGCTGATTCGGAAGAGGCAGTCGAGTCTTCGCTGGAAACCTCCACGGGCGACGAGTCCGAGGAAGCGGATCAGGATAGCGGCTCCGAGGAATCCGAAGAGGGAGAAGCCTCCGCCGCGGATGTGGCGGCGAGCAATTCGTAGCCTTTTGGAGTGAACGACCGTTCGAGTAGAATCGTAGTTGAATCGGAAAAAGGTCCTGGACGCGGCATAGCCGACGTCTCAGGACCTTTTTTAAATTCCGGTTTGAGATCCGCTGTCAGTCAAGTCGTGACGTTTTGTCGTGAGCAGCATTTAGTCTTCGGAAATGACATGTTGGAAGGGAGTATTGGGAATGTCCGAGCGAATCAAGACCGTGGTTCGGGAACAGTATGGAGCGCTTGCGGAGCGTGGATTATCCACCAATCAGGAAGGAGTTCGCTCGGTGGCAGCGGCGTTCGGGTATACCCTCGACCAACTGGCCGCCGTCCCGGCTGAAGCCAACTTGGGTGTCTCCTGCGGTAATCCGACAGCATTCGCTAGTCTGCAGCCCGGAGAAGTGGTGGTGGACCTCGGTGCGGGAGGTGGATTGGATGTCTTTCTGGCAGCCAGCAAGGTCGGTCCAACCGGCCGGGCGATTGGCATCGACATGACGCCCGAAATGCTCGACCTCGCTCGGCGTAACGCTGCTCGCGGTCTCGACGGTCAGCCGTACACCAACGTCGAATTTCACCTTGCCACCATCGATCAGCTCCCCTTGCCGGACGGTTCGGTGGATTGCGTGATCAGCAACTGCGTGATTAATCTCGCGCCGGACAAGCCGGCGGTGTTTCGAGAAATCTTTCGAGCGCTCAAACCAGGGGGCAGGCTGGCAGTCAGCGATATTGCCCTGAAAAAGCCCTTGCCAGAAGAACTCGCCGAGGACTTGTGGGCCTTCGCCGGTTGCATCGCGGGTGCGATCCTGATGGAGACCTACCGGGAACAACTGCTGGAAGCCGGATTCTCCGCAGTCGAAATCGTGGAGACGCAGTCCGACTTGAATGCTTACGCGAACGTCGAGAACCAAGCAGCCTGCTGTGCTCCGCCCGCCCCCTCCCAGGCGGGCCAAGCCTCTTCCAACTCGGCCGGCCTGGAAGTATTGCAGACCGGAGACAACAGCGGGTGTTGTTCCCTGCCGTCAAACGAATCGTCGCAGTCATTGCACGAGCGGCTTCTGGGGCTGCTCCAAACCCATGACATCAACGATTTCGCGGCCAGCGTCCGCATCTTTGCCGTCAAACCATCGGCATGACGGGATCAAACAACCGGAGAGCGAAGTGTGCCGATTTTCGCAATGGAAGCTTCGACTTGGTCGCCGGCCTGAAGGTATTGACCGGTGGTGTTTCCGACTCCGGCTGGAGTTCCCGTGGAAATAATGTCCCCTGGTTCCAGGGTGACGAAGCTGGAGATAAATTCGATCACGGCGGCGACGGGAAAAATCTGCAGAGAAGTGCTGGCGTCCTGCTTGATTTCCCCGTTGACGGCCAACTGAATCGCCAGGTCTTGAGGATCCGGGATTTCCAAGGGAGAAGCGACACACGGTCCGCAGGGACAAAAACTGTCGTGCCATTTGCCATGAAGCCAATCGAAGAAGACGTCCTTCTCCCGCTTCTTCCGCGACGGATTGGGCCGGAACTTGCGATCCGAGATGTCATTGATGACCGTGTAGCCGGCAACATAGTCGAGTGCCTCGGACTCGCTGACCGATTTTGCCTCGCGGCCGATGATCACCGCCAATTCCAGTTCCCAATCGACGTGGTGTGGGGAGACGCCGGGAATGCGAATCGGCTCGCCGGGATGAGTCAACGTGGTGGTGGGGGGCTTCATGAAGACATAGGGGAACGTTTCGGCTCGCTCCGCGGCAATCCCTCCCCCTTCTTCAATGTGGGCGGCATAGTTCCCCGCCAGCAGGAACAACTTGTTGGGACGGGGAATCGGCACCAGGAGGTTCACGGAGTCAGTGGGAATCCGACAGGCATCGGGAATTTGGGTGGCCGGGTCAGCAAGCCAACGGGAAAGCTCTTCGGCCGCCTGGTGGCCTTGGCCCGCGGGAGGAAGAAAATCGAGTAGATTCTCAGAGCGAGGGAGTTCCAACGAATTACCGTGGGCCTCCTGGTAGGCAATCGCCACTTCCAGAAGGGGAAAGATGGTCTCGTCGTGGTAGAAGCCGACGTGAACGGATTTCATGTCGGGTGACTCGGTAAGATAGCGGCAAAGTCGCACGGTGAAGTTCTCGCGAAATCAAGGACGAAACACTAGCTCAAAACAGTAGCTGGAAACAGTAGCTGGAAACAGTAGCCAGAGGTACAAGCCGGAAACAGAGGTTCAGAATTCGAGGTGCCTGGTGGGAGCGGCTAGGACCAGCCAACTCGCGACGGCAGTCGGCAATCTAAACCGAGACGCTTGTGTTCTGCAATCGGCAAGCGAGAAATCCCGCTGTTGGACGGGAGAGAAAAGGCGACGAGGGGCGGCGGTCCCCCGAGGCGAGAGCAAGCGGGGAACGCTCTCGTTGTTTACCTATTTTTAGTGATAGCACTTTTGTAACAGCACTTTCAAAAACACAGAGCAGCGAAAACAGATGGAACTCTTGGGGATCGTTGCGGGATTGGTCTTGCTGACGGTGGGGGGAGAGTTTCTGGTGCGAGGAGCGGTGGGAATCGCCGCCGCCTTGAAGATCTCACCACTGGTCATCGGGCTGACCGTGGTTGCCTTCGGAACCAGCTCTCCAGAACTGGCCGTCAGCATCACATCGGCCTGGCAAGGTGAGGGCGACATGGCGGTTGGGAACGTCGTGGGGAGCAATATCTGCAACACGCTGCTGATCCTCGGCCTATCCGCGCTGATCGCCCCGCTGATTGTCTCGAGCCAGCTCATCCGCTTCGATGTTCCGCTCATGGTCCTCTTCTCATTTGCCTTCTACATCCTGGGGCTGGATGGGGGAATCGGACGACTGGATGGAGTCGGGTTGACGATCGCCCTGGCGGGATATGTCGGATGGTCGATTTGGAAGAGCCGTTCCGAATCCCCGGAGATCCAACAGGAATTCGCCGAAGAATTCCGAGCGAAGCCTGGCGGACCAACTCGACTACTCAGGCAATCTTTCTTCCTGGTATTGGGGCTGATCCTGCTGACCGTCGGTTCCTACATGTTGGTCGAGTCGGCAACGAGGATTGCCGAGGCCTGGGGCGTCAGTGAACTACTGATTGGGCTCACCATTGTCTCCGTGGGGACTTCGCTACCGGAAATCGCCACGTCCTTGGTGGCGGCCTGGCGAGGCGAGAGGGATATTGCCGTGGGCAATGTGGTGGGAAGCAACATTTTCAACATTCTGGCGGTAATGGGCATCTCTTCCCTGGTATCGCCATCGGCCATCCGCGTGCCGCTGGAGGCCATGCGATTCGACCTCCCCGTCATGCTGGCAGTCTCAGTGGCCTGTTTGCCGATTTTCTTCACGGAACATCGGATTGCCCGCTGGGAAGGGGGACTTTTCTTCGGCTACTATATCGCGTACCTCGCCTACTTGATCCTGGCGGCGACCGGTCATGAACGACTGGATGACTTTCAGTGGGTGATGGCGTTGTTTGTTATTCCGCTGACCTTTCTCACGCTGGCGATCGTCTCCCTCCGATACGCTCTTCGCCTCCGTGCCTCGCCGCCTTCCCAATCATAATGTCCAACCAGCCCACGAATCCCCAATCGCCGAATCCCCAATCCCCGAATCTAACGGCCACAAGCCCTCCGTCCATTCGCATCTTCGTCTACGGCACTCTCAAACGCGGATACGAACGAGCGTTTGTCCTACAGGGTCAGCGCCTTTTGGGCGAAGCCGCAACCAGGCCCCGATACCGAATCTTCGACTGCGGGGAGTATCCGGGGCTGGTCGACGCCGAGCAGGGAGTCAGTATTCGTGGCGAGCTGTGGAGCGTGGACTCGGCATGCCTTCGCCGGCTGGATGAAGTCGAAGGGGTCGCCTATCGGCTGTACGAGCGGCGAGAGGTTCAGTTGCTGGAACCGTACGCCGATGCCCCGGTGCAAGCCTATTTTTATCTGCGAAGCACCATCGGGCTACCCGATTGCGGCAACTGCTGGCCGGTTTCGGCACGACGATAAGTCGATTGTCTTCCAAATCGCCGATTTTGGGGGCACGACGCCCCGCCCGCTTTACTCGGGCTCGCCCGCGAGCCGACGGCTTCACTCGAGAGGCAAGCCCGACGCCTGGAGCAGCGTGGTCTGCACGACCAAGTCATGGCGGTAGGAAAAGTCACTCTCCTTTTCCTCCCGAATGATTTTTGCCATGTCAATCGCATCTCCCACATAGCGCGTATATCGCGGAAACTCGATCTCCTGATAACCTCGCCGATATTCGCCTCGGGGGGAATTGAGGGCCAGACGAGCCGCCGGATTGTCCAATGGCTGGATATGCAGTGTTCCCTCGGTGCCGCAGACGACCAAGTGCCGCCGCGCGAATCCCTCCACCTCCAGAGCGCTCGACTTTACCGTGGCTTGAGCACGTGGATATTCCAGCACCGCCAGCATGTTGTCCAGCAGTCCGTCGTCATTTCCAGCCGCATGCCGAGGAAACGGGGTCACTTGCGACGGCTCTCCCAAGATGGCAATCACAAGGTCGAGCACATGGCATCCCAGCTCAAACAGGATGCCACCGGGGTATTCTGCCAATTCTCGGCGAGTGGCCGGATCGACCACCTTGCTCATCACCGTATGCACCTCGAAGATCTCGCCCAACCACCCCTCTCGCAGCAGTTTGTTCAGCAGCAGGACGCCTGGGTTGTAGCGGTACATGTAGCCGAGCTGAACCAAGAGGTTTTGCCGTTCGGCTTGCTCAAGAATCCTGCGAAAGTGAGGCAGGGACTCACCGGCCGGCTTGTCCAGATGGATATGTTTTCCCGCGGAAACACTCGCCTCGGCCGCGTCCAGCAGATCGCGAACTTCGGTCTCGATCAATACCGCTTGAAGCCCTGGAGTATTCAGTAACTCCTCTTGAGTCATCCACTTCAGGTCTCGATAGGGAGCCTGTTCAGCCGCGCGACGCCGTAGCGTTTCATTCGGCTCCACGATTCCCACCACTTCATAG
>JBJHCD010000455.1:0-5393 GCA_050485845.1 Pirellulaceae bacterium
GAGCAGGGATTTCCCAGTTGTTCGAGTGGGATCCCGAGCGTCCAGTGGGCGGCAACGGGCGCCAAAATATCTCGCCCGTGAAACGTGGAAGTGACCACTTCCCGCCAGTACTCCGGACGGGAAAGCTCCACTTGCTGCTCGACCGAGCCCTGGCGAAGCAGGCCTTCGAAGACTCCGTTATCCGGCCCAAAGAACGTCTGCCCCGACGCTCGAATTCCCACCAGGCGTCGCTCCGTTCCCACGCCTGGATCGACGACGACTACGTGCGTCGTTCCTGCCGGGAAACTGGGGGCGATGTCCGCCAACGTCCTGGCCGCGGTGCCGATATCTTGAGGGGGAATGGAGTGAGTCAGATCGATGCACTGAATGTTCGGATTCAGCGTGAGCAGCACTCCCTTCATCTCGGCGACGTACGGACTGTCCGATCCAAAGTCCGTCAGGAGCGTGACCAACGAGCGGTTCATGGAGAGCCTCCTGAATCATGCGGATGATTCGAAGAACCTTTACATCTGGGCGATCAATTCCAGACAGATCCGCTTCACTTCCGCCGGGTTGGCATTGGGGTTTCGCTTTTTGGCTTGACCAATCAGCGCGCCGACGGCTTGTTGCTTCCCAGCCTGCACGTCGGCCACGATCCGCGGGGAGGCGGCCAGCAACTCTCGGCACAGCGACTCCAGTTCACTGGAATCAACCTGACTGATCCCCAGGGCCTCCATCGCCTTTTCGACCGACTCCCCTTGGGCCAACATCTGCTGGAAGACATCCTTGGCACGCGAATTGGTCAGTTCGCCTCGGTCAATGCGGCGGAGCAGGTCGCTCAGTGAAGAGGCGGAAATGGGGAAATCAGCGATCTCCCCATCTCGCTCCTTCAAGACTCGCAAGACCTCCTGCTGGACCCAATTGCCGGCCCTTTTGGCGTCTCCCGACTGGTCGGCCACCGCCAGAAAATACTCGACCAAATCCCGTCCTTGATTGACAAGCACGTCCGCGCCATAGGCATCCAGTTCGTAATCGCTCTGCAATCGCAGTCGAAGCGAGGCCGGCAGTTCGCCCAGTTCACCCCGAACCTGCTCGAGCAACTCGGCGCTGACCGTCACCGGGGCGAGATCCGGATCGGGAAAATATCGGTAATCGCTGGACTCTTCCTTTTGGCGTTGTGCTCGAGTGACCTCGGCTTGATCGTCCCAGCCCCGGGTCTGCTTGGGAGCTTGTTCTTTCGTCAGCCCATCTTCCTGCCAGGCCTCGTATTGCCGAATCACTTCGTATTCCAGCGCCCGCTCGACGGCGCGGAAACTGTTCATGTTCTTGATTTCGACGATCGGAGTGGCAACTTCTCCGTTGGGTGTTGAAATATGCAGGTTTACATTCGCGTCAACTCGGAGGCTTCCCTCCTGCATGTTGCAGTCGGAAACGCCGAGGTAGGTCAGCAGCAGTCTGAGTTCCGTGAGGTAGCTTTTCGCCTCCTGCGGGGAACGCAAATCCGGCTCGGAGACGATCTCCAGCAGCGGTGTTCCGGTTCGGTTCAAGTCGATCCGACTATCATGTCGTCCCGCCGCTTCGTCATGCAGACTTTTTCCGGCGTCTTCCTCCAGGTGAGCGCGAAGAATTCGGATCCGCCGAAATTCATGAGCCGCTTCCGTCGTGGGAATCTCCAGCCACCCATGACTGGCCAGAGGGAGGTCGAACTGGCTGATCTGATATCCCTTGGGAAGGTCGGGATAGAAGTAATTCTTGCGATCCCATTTCATCCGGGAAGGAATCTCGCAATTCAACGCCAGCCCCGTTCTCATCCCGAGTAGAAATGCCTGACGGTTAAGGACCGGGAGGGCTCCCGGAAGCCCCAGGCAGACCGGACAGGTCTGCGTGTTGGGAGGGGCGCCGAAGGCCGTGCTGCAGCGACAGAACAGCTTCGTGGCGGTGGCCAACTGGACGTGGACTTCCAGGCCGACAATGATTTCGTACGGGACTTCGCTCATGAAACGTCCGGGCTCCGCTGGTGCCAATCCGTCTGGGTCTGATAGCCGTGGGCAACCTGCAACAAGCGGGATTCCGCGAAGGGAGGAGCCTGTAGTTGGAATCCGATCGGAAGACCACTCGAGTTGAAACCGCAGGGAACGGATATCGCCGCCAAGCCGGACAAGTTCGCCCCTACCGTGTACAGGTCCCCCAAATACATGGCCAGCGGATCTTCCGTTTTCTCGCCCAAGGGAAACGCCGCCGTCGGCGTCGTCGGCCCCAGCACCAAATCGACTTGCTGAAAAGCCTGCTCGTAATCCGAGCGGATCAGGCGACGCACTTGCTGGGCCTTCAAGTAGTAGCGATTCTGATAGCCGGCGCTTAGGGCAAACGTTCCGAGCATAATTCGCCGCTTGACCTCCAAACCGAAGCCTTCCGTGCGGCTTCGGCGGTACATCCGCGTCAAGGGAGATTCCACTTTGGCGGAGTCTCCAGCCAACTCCTTCCGTTCCGCCGCCAACTCCCGCAACATCTCCGCTTCATCCGTCCGATATCCGTAGTGCACTCCGTCGTAGCGAGCGAGATTGCTGGAGGCTTCGCAGGGGGCGATCACGTAGTAGGCCGCCATGCCGTACTTGCCATGCGGCAGGGAGATTTCTTGCAGTTTGGCCCCGAGTGACTCCAGGACTCGGGCAGCTTCCCGCACGGCCCGTTCCACCTCGGGATCCAAACCCTCGCCGAAATGATCGCGCACCAGACCGATCCGCATTCCGGTAAGGGGTCTCGCCAAGCTGGCTTGGTAATCCGGAATCTCGACTTCGGCCGAGGTCGAATCGAGCGGATCGTGGCCGGCGAGAAACTGCAGCAATAAGGCAGCGTCGGCGGCCGTGCGCGTCATGGGGCCGGCTTGATCGAGGCTGCTGGCAAAGGCCACGAGACCGTATCGGCTGACCCGTCCATAGGTCGGCTTCAGCCCGACGATCCCGCAAAATGCGGCCGGCTGGCGAATCGACCCTCCGGTATCCGTGCCGACGGAGAGGGGAGCTTGTCGAGCGGCGGCGGCGACGGCAGCCCCACCGCTGGAACCGCCGGGAACGCACTCCAAATTCCAAGGGTTTCTCGAGCCGCCGAAGGCCGAGTTCTCCGTCGAACTCCCCATGGCAAACTCGTCCATGTTCGTCTTGCCGACAATCACGGCATCGGCGTCCAACAACCGCTGGACCACGGTGGCATTGTAGGGGGAGCGAAAATTCTCCAGCATTCGCGAGCCACATGTGGTGCGGCCTTCTCGAGTGCAAAAGACATCCTTGATGGCGACCGGCAAACCGGCCAAGGGGCCCAGCGAATCGCCACGTCGCCGACGCTCGTCCACTCGCTCGGCGGCCGCCATCGCGGAATCGTGTTGAACTTGAATAAAGGCCTGCAAACGCGGTTCGGTCTGCTGGATTCGCGACAAGAACGCACCGGTCAATTCGACCGCCGTGACCTCCCCGGCCCCCAAGGCCTTCACGAGGTCCGTCGCCGTCATCTCCACAAGGGACATTGCATCCTCGCCCTGCTTTTCGCGAATGAGAATCGCGAGCCGTCTAAATTCGGTTCGCCAGCATGGATTCTACAGCACGGCTGGAACCTGGAAGAATTCGCCATCCTGCTTCGGAGCATTGGCGAGCGCCTCATCGCGAGGCAATGACGGACGCAGTTGGTCCTCGGCGAAGACATTTGCGACATCCATCACATGTGCCAGGGGTTCAACATCCGCCGTTTCCAGCTCGTCCAGCTGTTCGACGAAGTGCACGATCTGGGCCAGTTCGCCGGTCAACCGGTCCAGTTCGGCCGAGTCGAGCCGAAGTCGAGCCAACTCGGCCACCTGCTGGGCTATCTCGCGACGAAGTTCCATGGGGTCGTCCAGCTCGACAAAATCTCAATCCGGAGCAAAGCTACCTCGCGGCAGGCTCGCTCCACGGGAATACCGGATTTCTCCAACACAGGCCGAATCGGAGAATGGGAAAATCGGCAAATCGGAAAGCCTCCAGTCGCCTCGCAAGCTCGCGGGCTACTTGCTGCTCGCCTTTTCAGCGCCCGACTTGGTGGTATTCAGGGCGAAGGGGCGTTGGCGCACCACCTTGCGGATGGCGCCGCTTCGAATGCACTGCGTGCAAACTCGGGCCACTCGAGTCCCCCCTGCGGGAGTCGTGATACGAACTCGCTGCAAATTCGGCTTGAATTTACGCCGCGAAATGCCGGTAACCTTGGTACCGACCCCTCCCAAATACTTCGCCTTACCACGCGTCTCGATTTGATTTCCCATCGAAACGGACTTACCACAAATATCACAACGCTGTGCCATGACTTGCCTCAATCCCTGTCTACTGCACTGAATATCGCTATCTCGCTCAATATTGCTCAGATGGCCGAGCCTACAAAGGTACTTCACCCCATCGGTTTGCGGAAGCCCCTTCCCGATCCTTTCCCACCGATCCTTTCCCGCACCCGCCAATACGTTCCGGCAGACCATCAGGCCCCAGCCCGACAAACGATTGGGGGAGATTATCCGGATCGGGGAGGGGGAGTATAGCCGGAACCCGTATCGATGCAACTCCGGAAAAGCACTGGATCAACCTCGGCAACAGCACCGCTGATGAACACTCAGGGACGCCAATGAGACTGCAGGGACCGAATGTCGCGATCCCGGCTGGGCCTTGCCAACCACCCACCGGTGACCAGTTGGTATTTCCTTCCAACAACATGGCCCGCCAATGTTTCCCATCCGTGTTTTTCCACGTTCATTCGTGGTTCCCCTCCTTGCGGTCACCCACTTCCAGGACGCCTGCCACCACAATCTGGGCCGAATGGTCGGCAAGCCACCAACGTACGAAAGGATCGAGGGCCGCACCCCGGCGTAACCCTGGTAATCTAGTAAGAACCAGAAACATCAGCAACTTCGGTAGCCTCGGTAGCCTCGGAAAATTCGATATGTCGCCGCGGCGTGGCTGAGTGGTCGTGGCGTGGCGGTGCGACCAAGGGCGGCTCCGGGCCGGCATCGGCTCGCGGGCGAGCTCCGGGCTCTGGCCCCGTTTGCTCGCGAGCCCCGGGCTCGTGAGCAAACCAACGGTGCCTTCGTCTGGCTTCACGCCGGCTAAGCCACACGATTAGCTAGCCAACGAAATCGCGACGCCCCCTTCGCACGACAACCCGTAGGGTGTCTTCGGACCAGCTTTCTGACTACACCTCTAACCGGTTAGGCACCATCCAGAGGAGTGTTACTGATCGGGACCACAACAACCGAACCAACAACCGAAGGCTGTCTTCGAACCGAAGGCTGTCTTCGGATCGAAAACTCAAATCCGAAGGGTGTCTTCGCATCGGATTCCCAGAGGCACACCAGAGGGGGTCTCGCCTACTGCTTAGGAGCCAGGCGGCCCGGGACGCACTAGACC
>JBJHCD010000456.1:0-5383 GCA_050485845.1 Pirellulaceae bacterium
GGGATTCGCGATGAACTGTTGCGCAAGGCTCGGGCGACCGCCCAGACGCTTGCGATCCGCTTCGAGCACGCCGGCATCCTGCTGGACGTTTCCCGCTCGATGGTGGGTCACGAGACCCAGCCACGACGACCGATCTCGATCGCCCTGGCGCTTCGTGACCTGCTGGCCGAGTTGGCCGAGCGGGCGACGATTGTGACCAGCGCGGGCCGGACGGCTCCCGTAGCCAACTTGATTGAGCCAGCCGGCGACACCTCGCTGGCTGGGGGTCTGGTGACACTGCTCAAGCATGACCCAGAAGTGGTGTTTGTGTTGACCGACGGATACGAGAACGCACCGGCCGGACGCTTCGCGGACGTGGTGCGGGCCGTGCGGCGGATGGGCATCCAGACGCCGATCCACCAGTTCTCGCCCGTGTTCGCGGCCGAGACCGGCGGGATTCGCTCGCTGGGCGAAAGCGTGACCGGGCTGCCGGTCAGCCAGCCCGAGGCCATCGGACTGGGACTGCTCAAGCTGCTGTTCGAGACCGACGCCGACGCGGCCGCCACGGCCCTGTTGGGAATGGTTCATCCCGCGATGGAATTTCAACGCGATGCTATGGGCATCGAGGAGGTTAAGCATGCTGTTTCGTAATCGACGCAAAACCGTCCGACTGGCGGATGTGTTGCATGGCTGCACACCGGGCCGCATTCAAAGCGTGGGCTACATGCAGGTGATTCCCCTGGTGAGTGAACTCTCGGACGACCGCTTCGTGTCGCCCGTCGAGGGCCAGGCCGAAGTGTTCACAACCCGCTACGGAACACTCGGGTTCCGCAACCCAAGCCAGCGACTGTTGATTGTGCCTTGCCACGCGGGTTACGTCGTCAAGCAGGCCGCACAGGATCACGCCATGGCCCACGCGGGCGTGGTTCAGTCGGCCAGCGAGCGGTCGTTCGATACGGCCATGTGCATCCAGCAATCGCAGGGCGGATTGATCGAGCGCGGTGCCTACCGCATGCTGATCCTGCCCTACGCCTTGCGGGAACGGGCCTTGGAACTGCGGAAGGCAACGAGTTTCGGCAAGCTCTGGGCCGACATCACCCTGTTTAATCAGGAAATGGGCGTCCCAGCCCAGGGTCACCTGGTGTCGTTCCTCAAGCAGTTCCAAAAAGAACTGGACGAGTTCGTCGCCGAGTTCGAGTGCGTGCCGCGGCAGATCGGCGCGATCATCCTGGTCGACGACCAGGTGGTCGGTGTCGAGCGGGCGCCGTCGCACGCCTACTGGCAAAACGTATGGCCATGCCTGATTCGCGAGTGCTACGGTTCGCTGGCGATTCGCGTGGCCCAACTCAAGGGCGACAATGCCCCGCCGCCGAGGTCGCGGACACCGCTGCCCGACGAGATTGGGTCGCTCGACGAACTGGAGTCGCTGGTCGCCGAGATCGCTCATCAGGAAGACGAGCGCACCAAGGCGACGGTCCGTGAGTTGCTCGACAGGCCGCTGAATCTCTCTCAAGACGAGTCGGCGGCCGGTCTCACGATTGAGACGGTTCAGCCGGGACAGTTTGCCGGCCAGGTGGTCCGCGAGGGCGAACGCGTCGTCTACGCCTCGCTGTTGACGACCAAGAAATGGCTCGCCGACAACAAGTGGAACACGTCCCGACCGTTTTCGATTTGATCAACCTCCGCGAGCAAGTCGACGCCCTCGGTTCGAGTGATCGGACCGGGGGCGTGTTTTGGTCACGGGGGTACGCATCGCCATTTCGCATGGCCCCTGGCCCACCGCTTCGACCCCTGCCGGGCGTAAGTGGGACGCCGAGCTTGGTCAAGATCATCACCGCGCCCGCTACTACGACCCGGTAGCAAGCCGGTGGATCAGCGAGGACCCGATTGGGTTTGCAGATAGGGATGTGAACTGGGGAGATCTCAGGGGAATCCTGTCACAGGTGCGGCAGGCCCCAGTGGACGCCCAGCTCCTGATCCCTGCGCGAGTCTTCGAACAGTGCGGAAATCAGACGGTTTGACCTGCGTTGTCAAAGCCCACTGGCCAAACCGCCTCGAGTCACGCGACCCATTCGGCATGAACTGTTGGAATCAGGAGAAGTAACCGCCAAGACGCGAAGAGCGCGAAGGTGGGGGCACGAAATCTTCGCGATCTTGGCGTCTTCGCGGTTCAACGTGTTTGCCGTCCTAAGTTTCCGAGTGCCTCTTGGTTTGTTCGTCAACTTTTCAGGCAACGGCAAGTACAGTACAACAATTCGACAATTGAGAGAGCACAATCATCAAATCGGACTGTCCCGGCAGAAGCCCGAATAGAGGGGACGCCAGATCGACCTCCGGTAGCGCCCAGCCCTGGGCCCGCTTCGAAGAATCCAATGTCGAATGAGGTCAAACCCTTACACACCACTTTGTGAAACCCTTCGCAGATATTCCTGAGGACCAGAAAATGGAAGATGACTCACTCACCGCGCGGCTTGTGGAGGCCTGCAGAAAGGATGATCTCCTTGAGGTGTCAGATTGTCTACAGGAAGGTGCGGACTTCGTCGTGGAAGATCTATCATTGGACCCTCCTCGCTCGGCTGCCTGGGTCATCTGTGCTGGGGAGAACCTTTCGCTCTTGCCTCTGGTCGTTGCGGATGCCGTTCGAAGAGATTGGGTTCGCCACCTTGTGAGTCTGCTCCTGGCACACGGCTGGGTCGAAGGAGTTGAGTACTTAGCCAATGAGATTCCCAAACCTCTCAAAGAGTACTCGCCCGCTGGGCTTCTGGCCCTATCCGTCGGACGGTCTTCATGTCGAATGACCGAGGCCCTCTTGGACTGTGGACTCGATATTCACGAAGTCACCTTTGGAAAGACACCTATCCAGCACGCATGTAGCCGGGTCAGTTATCGGCAATTCCAGCTCTTTCGAAGTCGCGGGGCGCGCCTTTCTGAGGTCGATGAAGACGGGGGGAGCTTGCTGCATCTCTTGCTGGAACATCGCTCAAATCCGGCAAGTGCTCAAGCGCGCCGCATGATACTGCTTGAACTCATCGAATCGGGACTAGACGTCAATTGCCAAGACAACGATCGAATAACTCCACTGCATCAAGCCATTCGTTCGCGACACCATGAAGAGGCAGGGATTCTACTCGAGCATGGTGCTGATATCGAGGCTCGATGTGACTATGAGAATACTCCTTTGCTTCTGGCCTGCCGTTCCATGAACGCCGAGGGTATTCGGCTGCTTCTCGAAGCGGGGGCAGATCCGCACGCTCGAGATGAAGGCGGTGAAGGCGCCATAACCAAGTGCCTCACTCGGGAGATGCTACTTCCATTTCTTGATGCAGGTATCGATATTAACGAACAGGACGGAACGGGCGATACCGTCCTGCATACCGCCGCCTTTTGCGGCAAGGCCGAGTTCGCTCATTTCATCCTTGAACGTGGTGGGAGACGAGAGATTCGGAACAGTATGGGGCAGACACCCTCGGACGTCGCGCTGGCCGAAGGCTACCCCTCACTTGCGCGCTTTCTCAGGCTCAGCGAGTAGGATTCCTGGGTGACAAACCTAACCGTGGCCCAGAGCCCAACTCCGACAGAAGAGATCGCCGCGCCTCGGCGCTGAGCCACTTGATGCGTTCTCGGGCGCCCCTGCGGATTTGGGAACAAGCCGGCGACGCTGGGTTCGACGTTTGACCTGACAGTTGATGGATTCCAAGCCACTGGTCCTTTCCGGGCGGTCGCAAACATCGGGTTCGGCGCTGCGAGCGAGACCCGAAATCCACCATCCTCCCCCAAACCAAATGTTGTCTCACCCAGCGCGAGAGGCTACTTTCAACGGGAGGTTTCCCCTCGGGGAGGAACCGCCGGTCTGGACTTCCTCGATTGTGGCCCCGGGCGATGCGGTCACGGTCCCCAATGCGACGAAGCGACGGATGCTCCTCCTCGCGGCACGTTCAGCGCAGGCGGTCGGCACTGCCCGGGGACCGCGAATTCCCAAGACGAAAGAGGACGACGCATGCGAAGTCTCACTCTCACTGCCATCGCTCTGCTCACGGCGCTCTCGCTCAAGGTCGTCGAATCTTCCCTGCCGCCAGACGGGCGTGACGATGGAATGAAGCCGGGTCTATCGTGGATGCCGCCAGAGTTTGCCACGGAGGTCCAGGCGGCGGTGGACGCCCGGCGGGGGAAGACCGAACTCTCGATGCTCGCCGACGGCATGCAGCCGGGCACCTGGGCCGAACTCGAAACCACCATGCCCGAAGGTCTGTGGCAGGCCCCGAGCGAGAAGCGGCTCCATATCGGCACCTGGTCGGACGACGCACACTGGGACAGCCGAACCGGGCGGTTTCTGTTCTTCGGGGTGCGACAGGCACGCAAGTTTGTGGCCTACTCGGAGGTCGACAACACCTGGCAGGTGATCGAGTTCGAGGGTCTCGCCAATGCCCCACCCGTGCCTCAGCGATTTGGCCACCAGTACTCCGGCAATGCCCATGATCCGCTGCGGAGTCAGTTCTACATCAAGGGACACCATTACGACGTCCGGACGGGGACGTGGGCCATCACGCCCGCCTATGAGAAGGCATCGCGGGAAAAATCCATGACCCACACCTGGTCGTCGGCCCTCGACGGATTATTGGTACTGTTGTTCCAGGACGCTGGCGAGCTGCGCTACCTGAAAGCCGGCGACGACACGTGGACCGACCTGGGCCCGATCCCCGTGCATGGCTACCACAGCATGGCGCGTGACAATCCGTTCCGGCAGGAAGTGCTGTTTGCCGGCGGAAACGATTCGCAGCGGGTCGTGGTGCTCACCAAGTCGGGCGAGGCGAAACGCATGCGGGACTTTCCCATTCCCGGACAGTTCACCATCCGTTCCGGTATTCTGACCGTCGACCCCCGGAGCGGCCGCTACCTGTTTAAGATTGGCACACAGTTCATCGAGTTCGACAGTGCGACCAACACCTACCGTCGGATCGCCGATTTCACGGAAACCCCGTGGCATTTCGGCAACCATGAATCGCCGCTTGTATCGTTCATTCCCGAGTACGGCGTCACCATGTGGGCTGATAAAAAGGTGATGCTCTACAAGCACAAGGTTTGCACAGGGGACCCCCTCCCAGCCGTCCCCCCACATCACGAGCCGACGCCGATGAATCCCTGACACTCGGCAACGACGACCCGGAGGCCCCGTGCGCATGGCAGCCGGTTGAGGAAACCTTCAACCGCATGGCCCATACCTGCCGCCTGACGCTCGCCGGGCGTGAGATCGTCACTCTCCCTCGAACACCCCTTCTGGGTCAAGCACCGCGGCTGGACGCCCGCCGCCGAGTTGGAAGTCGGCCAGCTCCTGGCCACCGCCGATTGTTCATGGGTCACCGTCGACGCCATCTCCGGCGGCCTCAGTGTCGATCGCGTTTACAAC
>JBJHCD010000457.1:0-5379 GCA_050485845.1 Pirellulaceae bacterium
GGCTGGGAGGGAACTTGGACCCCCTCAACTCAAGAGTTTCAAGTTCAGGGAAATGTGGACGATATTCACGTTCTTCCGGAGTTGACCGACCGCTTGCCACTGGATATCGCCGAACCCCTCCGCCCCCTGGCCGCGCTGCGAGGACGCACGAACTTGTCATTCTCGCTCCAACATCGGCCCGACAACCTGACCTATCACATCGACGGCCATTTCCATGATGGTTGGATTCGCGACCCGGCACTTCCCTATTCCCTGACCGACCTGCAGGCCGATTTCCGCGTCGGAACCGAGGGTGTTCGAGTCACCGATGCCACCGCTCGACTCGGCGCGGCCATCCTTCACCTCGAGTTGTCGCGAAGTGGATTCGAAAAACAGAGCCCGCTGCGCCTGGAAGCTTCCACGAAGAACTTTCCCATCGATCACCGACTTCCCGGAATGATGCCCGACAGCCTCCGAGAACTGTGGGACAAGTTCCTCCCCAGCGGAACCGCTCATGTCGACATGGTTCTGACCTTCGATGGAGAAAAGTACCAACCGGACGTCTCCATTGAATTCCCGGATCTCTCCCTGACCTACCACAAATTCCCCTACCGAGTGCATAACGCCCAAGGGGCCCTGCGCGTCCGTCAAGGGATCCTCACCGCCGACCTGACTCTTCCCATCAATGGGCAAGCAGTCCACCTGCTGTGCGAGGTTCACCCCACCGACTCCGGACCCATCGGCTGGGCGGAACTCGAGACACAAGGCCCCATCGCATTGGACGAGGCCCTCCTGTCCGCCTTCCCGGAAAAGACACAACCGGTGCTCCGCAGCCTGCAGCCGACCGGTTTGGTGGAAGTCAGCGGTCGCTTCGAACGCTCCGATCCGCGACAAGCCGAATTCGACCGGCAACTGACCATCAAACTGCGTCAAGGGGCCATTCGCTATGAGAAATTCCCCCTCCCCATCGACCGGATCGAAGGGAGCGTCAGCGTCCGGAACGATCAGTGGTCCTTTGATCGCCTGACCGGCAGAAACGATAGCGCATTCATTGTGGCGCGAGGAAACTGGGACCCCGAAGCCCAACTGGGACATCACCTCGCCCTCGACCTCACCTGCACCGATGTCCCGCTTCACGACGGCCTTCGGCAATCGATGAACGAACAGATTCAACAGTTCTGGAACCGCCTTCGCCCCCGCGGAACCATCGACCATGTGAACATCGGCCTTCGATATCAACGGGATACCCGAGAATTGGACGTGGTGGTCGATGGAGAGAAATGGGGACCGGAACAAAACGTCGAAGGTCGCAGCTTGTCAATGAAACCCGTCTGGTTTCCCTTCCATTTGGAGAACATGGTCGGAAAATTTCGCTATGAAAAAGGGCGATTGAAACTCGATGACCTGCGAGCAGAACATGGGATGACCAAGTTGAATCGTGCCACGGTCCACTGCTCGCTCCCCGACCGTGGTCAGACGAACTGGAAATTGGAAATACCCTTGCTCGATATCGAGAACCTCGAACTCAACTCGGAACTGCTCGCCGCCCTCCCCGAGTCCGCTTCACACGCTCTGTCACGCCTGGGAATTCGGGGCCCGATGAGCATCGAGGGGGATCTCTTTTTTTCCGGCGAGTCCGGAAGCGACCTACCGCCGGAATCTCGCTGGAATCTAGTCGTCGACATGGAAAACGGGGAACTGAATTGCGGAGTCAAGCTGAAGCACATTCGAGGGGGAGTTACGCTGGAAGGTTCAAGCGGCCCGGAGACATCCGAAAATGTCGCGGAACTATTCATTGACTCCCTGACCTACCAAAATACTCGCTTCACTCAGGTCCGCGGTCCCTTGCGATTCGAGAATGGATACCTGCTCATCGGCTCGACCGCCAAAGCCGAACCGAACCCGGCGGGCCTTCCTCGCTCGCTCACGGCCCGAGTCTTCGACGGAGAAGCCACGCTCGACGGTTGGCTCGGTCTGGCCGACGATTCCCGTTTCGATATCGTCACCCATCTGGCTGGGGCCGAGTTGGCTCGCATGGCCAGCGACTCGAGTCTGACGACGGCGCGAGTGACCGGAAAGGCCTTTGCCAATCTACGACTTGCCGGACAACTCCCTTCCTCTCATTCCTGGCGAGGCAATGGCTCGATCCGGCTCTTCGAAGCCGACATCTACCAGCTTCCACTGATGGTCGCCCTGCTGAAATTGCTCAAGATTCAGCCCCCGGATTCCACCGCCTTTACGCAAAGCGACATGGAATTTCGCGTGGAAGGAGATCGCATGTATATTGATCGAATCGCACTGCAAGGTGACGCGGTCAGCCTCATCGGCAATGGAGAAATGGACCTCCAACGCAACCTGAAACTCGACTTCGGCGCCGTGGTGGGACGCGAAGATGCTCAGCTTCCCTGGTTCCGCCCCTTCGCACTCGGCGCCGCCCGAAGCGTCCTAGGAATCCAAGTCAGTGGCCCTCTCCACCAACCGGCCGTCACCGCTCGCCCTTTTCCCGAGCTGAATGAAGCCCTGCAGCAACTCTTTCCCGAAGGGGGAGTCGAATCGACATTCCCTTGGAACAATCTGCTTCGCAAACGAGAGACTTCGCCTCTAACCCCACGAGAGACACCATGAGCATCGGCCCCACCCCTCCCCTCCGACCCGCCTCCCATCCTGCCCCGCATCCACCCCCCCCTCAACAAAGCTCTCCCAACCAAAACCAAAACTCGCGGGATCAAGCTCCACTCGGCCCAGCCCTCGCCTCTCACTCCCCCCGTCCCTCGGAGAGTTCCGCTTCCACCCCCTCCCGCTCCAAAACCCACGCCCTCCCAGACGGGCAAAACGGGGATGCGGGACCGGCGCAATCCGAGCAGGCATCGGCCGATCGCCAAGGGGATGGGCGTCTCGCCTGGCAAATGGAGTTGCCGACCGAATCCGATTGCCGAATTTCGGATGAGGAACTACAACAGAACCACTCCGATCATGAGCCCCGTGGTCGCCAGCTCGATCTCGAAGGCTGAGCCACTTCATCGACCGCGCGAGCCACCACGCGAGCTACCACAAGAACCACCGCGCCGCCAACTGGGAGATGCTTTTCATGCGGTTCACCAAGATGCATGGTGCCGGCAACGACTACGTTTATCTGGATTGCATCACTCAATCCGCTCCCGATCACCTTCCGGAACTAGCTCGCCAGATGGCAGACCGTCATTTCGGCGTCGGAGGGGATGGATTGATCTGCATTCACCCTTCCGATCGAGCCGACGCGCGGATGCAAATGTTCAACGCGGACGGATCCGAAGCGGAAATGTGCGGCAATGGCATTCGCTGCGTCGCCAAGTATGTCTACGACCACGGCATCTGTCCGCGCGAGCAACTGAAGATTGAAACCGCATGCGGCGTTCTGACCCTGAACGTGGAGGTCGAGCGAGGGAAGGTTCAGCGTGTTCGAGTGGACATGGGTCCTCCCATCCTCGAACCGGAAAAGATCCCCACCACGCTCGCCGGTCCGCAAGTGGTCGAGCAGCCCTTTGAAATAGCGGGCACCACGCTGCATGTCACCTGCGTCTCGATGGGGAATCCGCACTGCGTGATTTTTGTTCCCGAGGCGACCGATGAATTCGTCTTGGGACTCGGACCCCGCATCGAAGTTGATCCACGCTTTCCCGCTCGCACCAACGTCGAATTCGTCGAGATTCTCAGCCGGACCGAAGTGCGTCAGCGAACCTGGGAGAGAGGTTCGGGGGAAACGTGGGCCTGTGGGACGGGCGCCAGTGCCGTTTGCGTCGCGGGCGTGCTGACGGGAAAAACGGAGCGAAACATTCTGAATCATTTGCGCGGCGGCGACCTCGAGCTGCAGTGGCTCGAGTCCGATGGACACGTTTACATGACCGGCCCGGCCACGGAAGTCTTTTCCGGCGAATGGCCGATGGCGGGCACGGAGGGCCCCAACGCATGAAACTGAAAAATCCAACTCTCCAGAAGCTGGGCGGCCTCGTGCTCTCGTCCCTGACTTGGAAATGGATGCGCACGCTGGAATACCGAGCGGTGCTGCACGAGGCGGACGCCGACCCGGCTGATGCCGAATTCCCGGGCCCCGCCATCTATCTGTTCTGGCATGAATACATCCCGTTCCTGCTGCCACTTCGAGGCCACTGCAACGTCTCGCTGCTGATCAGCCGGCATCAGGACGCGGAATGGCTGGCCGAGGCCGCTCGACACCTCGGCTTCGGAACCGTTCGCGGGTCAACCAACCGGAGCGGCACGGCGGCCCTTCGCGAAATCTGCGGCGCGGGTCGAACCCGGAACTTGGCCATTACTCCAGACGGCCCTCGAGGCCCACGCCGCAAATTGGCCCCCGGCGCGGTCTATCTCGCCTCCCGCCTGCAAATTCCCCTGATCGCCATCGGCCTGGGGTACCAGAATCCTTGGCGAGTTCCGACGTGGGACCGATTCGCGATCCCCGTCCCATTTTCCCGAGCCCGCGCGGTGGTCGGCCCCCGCCTGCATATTCCCGAGAATCTAGACCGCAACCAGCTGGAATCATGGCGAGAACGAGTGGAAACGCACTTGAATTCCATGACCGAACTGGCCGAACGATGGGCACAAACCGGCCTGACGATGCGGAACGATCAAGCTCTCTATCGTCGCTGCGCGCCAAACTCCTGCGACCAACGCGATTCTCGCAACCATCACGAGATCAAGATGAATCGCGAAAATCACCTCGTGACGGGAACGGCCAGCGTCGCTCATGAAGCCCGAGAGCAAGAGACGGCCCACCCGAAATCCAAGAAATCCGACTCCGGAGCCGCCGATTCGCCGGGACATCGCGGGTCACAAGCGGGGCTTAACCGCGACTCTCAAGCGACTCCACCCCACCGACACGCGGCCTAGCTTCGGCACCAGGAGTGGGCGTGTGGAATGGAGGGCCCGGTAATCGATCGTCGAGCGACCTTGCTTGCAATCGAATGACCGATATGGGACCCTTAAGGGAAGTCCATGTTGGTTGGATTCCCGCCGTCCCCTCTCCCCTCCCCCACCCCGCCACGGTTGCTTGCATGCCGCGAACCACTCCAACTGCCACTCCATTCCGACGACTCTCCCTAACTCTTCCGTGCAGCCGGGCGGATGGTGACCGCCGACCGGTCGCCCCAGGCAGGTCCCGTCTCGTTGCCGGCCTGCTCGTACTGTTCGGTGCTGCGCTACCCATTCTCGGACTGTCGGCCCATCCCGTTCTGGCCGAGACGAACCCGGACCGGGCAGCGGTACCCACGGGGACCGCTGCTCTCCACTTTCAGCGTGACGTGATGCCGATCCTGGCGGAGCATTGTTTGCTTTGCCATGGACCGGACGAGCAGGCGGGCGGCCTGCGGCTGGATCAGGCCGAGGGAATGGCGACCGTCGTATCGG
>JBJHCD010000458.1:0-2487 GCA_050485845.1 Pirellulaceae bacterium
GATCCAACACTATCCGGAGCCGCGGCAGAAGCTAGTTTTTCCTGCTGCTGTAGAAATAGTGTGGAGCAAATTACTCTTTAACGGAACTGCGTACATATCTTATAACTGGGATGCGAAGAGGATTTCGGCCTTCAGCTGTTGTGTCCACCTCAACGAACCCGTCAATCTTATTTGGAGCATCGTCAGTCAAAGCGATTGTTACCTCTCGGACCGAACTAATAACGGCCTTTACGCCAGGGGGTGCCGACAGGATGCGGGATAGCTCTACACTTTCGTCTGGGCAACGCAGAAACACACGCACCGGTCGAGAGCCGCCGAGCACAGCCTGTTCCGGAGTAGAGTACAGAAAGCTATTGCGTCTCCAGGTAATGGGCAAGCTCGCCACAATGTTGCCAAAATCATTCTTTATATAAACTTCGTCTTTGTATGTTCCTAATTTATTATGATTCAAAGTTATATTATACTTAGTATCATGATATTTGATACCTTCTATGTGTGATGGTCCACCGCTATTCCCCATTGCTTCCGCAATTAGGGTAGAAGGAGAATGCAAACTAACAAGCTCGAAAGGATTGTCCACCTTGCATACGGCTCGATGTGTTACTTCAAACGAATAGTTTTCGTCCTCGCTCAAGGCAGGAACGTAGATAGCTTCTGGCTGAAATCGGTGTCGAGAAAACATCGTCAACACCACATGCGACTCGACGGTGCCACGGTCCGTCTGTATCGTGAAACGATATTGTTCCTGCTCCGCGTGTGATCGGCTCTCAAAATCGACCTTTACTTCGCCTAGGTTATTAGGATTAAGACTCATCGGAAGCGCTGATTGGTCAACATTGCGGCATACACAGCCGCCGTCAATATTCAGAATCTGGATTGGGATATCGCTCTCGTTCTTTACGATTAGTGTTAACGGCACGGAATCCGTTTCATAGTCAAATAAAATTTGCTGTGGTTCGAGAGATGTGCTAAGGACGATCCCACGATTGGGACGATCATCCTCGCTCGCGGGCGAAGAGCACCCTACCAACCAACAGGGAATGGTGATACCGAACAGTAACATGAAGGATTTCGGCTTCCGAAAGACGAGGGAGCCGATACCGAAAACAAACGCTGCGATTAATAGATAGAACCACGGGCTAAATCCCCGCGGGCTTTGAAGCTTTTCATCCAGCTCGGCAGCATCCAACGTCGGCAGTGCGGAATTGGATGGCTGATGGAGCTTATTTCCTAGAAGGCTTTTTAATCGTGCCAGTGTCAAAGGTGATCGGGAAGCAAGGGCAACAGGCCCGCCTCGACCAGCTATAGAGTGGACATTATCCAGCTGTTTCAAGGCGACGGGAGTACGTCGATCAAGGAAACTCACGCTACGGAGGTGGCCCACAACAATTTTTCCCTTACCATTGGGTCGAGGGGGGCTGCTCAATAGTTGGTCGTTATCGACTTTTCGTGGTGCATCGACTTGGAATTCTGCCTCGTAAAGTTCGGTAGGTACAAAGCCACCTTCCGCACACGGGCGTGCTGAGATTAAGTACATTTCCTTGCAAATACCCGATTCATTCGATACCGCCACGGATCGAATCAGTCGAGGCAGATATTCGAGGTTAGGGTCGTGGTAGACTTCTAGACGATACCATTGTCCTGCATTATAGTCAGTTTGATAGACGGCCACATCTGTGCTTGTATTATCTACAATAGCATGATGTATTGTTGGATTGACGTTCGGAAAGTCCAAGCTTAGCGTACGAGGATATTGAAAGGCTCCCCACCAGCAAAACGGGCCGCGACCAAGCAATGCCATTCCCGGCGAAGGATCACTTATTACTTGGATCACGGAACCAGCAAATGAATTTTCAGCTTGAATATCATTCGTTGATATGATTTCAAAATTGATTGGGATTATTGATAAATTATTATTGCCGCCGGTAGTAGTCTTTGAAGCATTGACCAGTTCGGGGTGTGCTGATCGACAAGATAAGTACTCTGCCTCGCCATCGCATGACCATTCCACATCGAGTTCCGCAGCCGGATCTTCTTTAAACGTAAAGGGCCCCTGCCCGCCTTTTCGGATTTGATCGATGAGGCTGGCAGTGCCTTCGCCCCACGAGTATTTGTAATCTACATCCACTTTAATTGCAGAGTAGTTGGTAAGGAAAACATCTTGAGGTCCAACATCCGTGATGAAGGCAAGAAATATTGACATGCCTGCAATCATAGACATGATGAATTCTCCACTTGTTTCCGCTTACTGAATAGCCTGTGTGTTGCTGGGAGTTGGCCCAGCCCCAACAGTCCTGTCACAGGGGGCCATTTGGGGCTCTGGAGCGGCCGGAGCCTCCTCAAGGGCCGTGCGTCGCAAAAGTCGAGAGTTTCGCGACAAGGGGACCGAGACACTCGCTCGAACTCCAGAAGCTGCCGAGTGTTCCTTCAAATGGCCCTTCGTGACAGGACTGTTGGGGCTACTCCGAGTTACGCCACGCCTTGCAT
>JBJHCD010000458.1:2497-5378 GCA_050485845.1 Pirellulaceae bacterium
AACAACTGAGGCATAAGTCCGGAAAGCCGGGTTGAAACCGTTTGCTGCCAGGGCCCGAATTTCGCCTAAACATGACGATGTCTAGCCGAATTACATCATTAGCACGGTGGACCATCCCCGGATTTGCAATGATGAATGTTGACGACCGGACTGGTTGTGCAGCTAAAGCCCGACCCACACATCGGTTCGGTATACCATGTGGTCGTGCCGCAAGGGGAGGGTTCATTTTCGCAATTGAATGGGTAGCTATCACCCCTCGGAAAACAGTTGGTCCAGGTGTTCGGGGGATTGTTGTTTTTGTAAGCAACGATCGGTGCCCCGGTAGAACATACCGGTGGATTAATGATCGTCGTATAGCAAAACGTCGTGTTTGAACAGGGCACTGATATGCCCTCAAAACTACAGGCATTATTCATGCCCGTGCATTGAGCGTAGACTGCCTGCCCAGCTAGGCCCGCTATTGCCATCATAGCTGTCCCGACAGCAAGGAAACCGAGGATACGGCTCAAGGATTCTCTCGCCAAGCGCATGACGTTGCCTCCTGAGAAGTGAGTAGTTGTGAGCTACAGGCACCAGAAGTGCGAGACACGCCCAGACCATTGCTGGTCAATCGTGTGCGTTGTGTGTGCCTAACGCTCGCCACGTTAGGACATCGATCGAATCGGAAACCCAGTCCACGTGACCGTCACCGAACAGGACATTGACCCCGCCGGGATGGTAGGAGCGAGGAGGGCTCAGGCCGCCGGGATATACGTCGGGGATACCGGGCATATCAATAGGGGAGCAGGACGGCCGCCGGTCATTGGGAGTTCCACCGTGATTGTAGTGGGAGTTGCCGAACCCCCCAAAGAACCAATATCTCCCGGACGAATTTGCCCACAATCCCGAATCGTCGTTTAGGCATAGTTTAATGTACTGGGAATCCGACTCGATAACTACATTGAATGAAGTGCGTTTCACGTCACGTTGCGGGTGACGTGAGCCTGCCTGAAAGCTACCCGAAATCCTCTCACTTACAAATGCTGTTGATGCAAGCCCATCTCTAATGGTCGCGTGGCTTGGCATTATCCCAATGCTGAATGGACCGTCGTACAAACTCCCGGGGCGTTCCCGAAATCTTCCGCGATTAAATCGATACGAGTTTAAGTGGATATCATTGCCGTCGCTAGGACATAAATAGTTGGAAATTCGCGTATTTCTCGCTGTTCGATTTTCCAAAGAAGGGAACGCGGTTGTCTCAAGACTGGCAAAATCCAAATTTGCCGAGTTAAATGTGTTATTATGATCTATGAATGGCAAGAGGAATAATTGTTCGGAATATCCGTTAGCCGACCACGTTGAGCGAGTATACAATTGAGATGGAGTGAACATATTGTGAAGGGCATGGTATGCATGAAGCGCAATTCCAATTTGCTTTAAGTTGGACGAGCACTGCATGCGCCATGCCGATCGGCGGGCAGATTGGATACCGTTGATCGCAATGCCCAGCAAAATTGCTATGATCGATATCGTAACGAGCAATTCGATCAAAGTCAGTCCTGTACGCGATGACTTATTCTGCACGAGAATTGATTGCCGACAACTGATCATCTCATGCCTTACCGTTAAATGTTCGTGTAGGCTTTAGAAAAGCCAATCGACCCACAAGCATGAGCCGATACAGACGAATGGGCTCCGCCGCAGACGTCGCACGAATTGCTCTCTGCTGACATGCATTACAGCTCTGGAGTCAACCCCCGTCAAGACAAAATGCGGTTTTTAGGCCGAAAAGCCTGAAAACCGTTATAAGCCATGATGATACCTAGCTTTAGTCTTGGCCTTCCGATAGCAAACGGACATTAACCAACGACCTTCGGGCGGATCACGGACACCGAAGGAGTCGCAATCCTGTCCGGCTCAGCTCCTCGTCGATCGCGAAGCGGTTGCAGGGGGCGATCTTCGACGGGACCGTCAAGACGGTCGTCGTCTGGAAGCTCGACCGCATCTCTCGGTGGCTCCGCGAGGGGATGAACCTGCTGGCCGACTGGTGCGAGCGCGACGTCCGGGTCGTGTCGGTCACGCAGCAGATCGACCTGAGCGGACCGGTGGGCCGGATGGTCGCCGGCGTCATGTTCGGGCTGGCCGAAGTGGAGCTGGAGTACCGCCGGGAGCGGCAAGCGGCCGGGATCCGGGGGGCCAAGGCACGCGGCGTCTATCGGGGCCGGCGGCGGGGGACGACCAAGGCCCGGCCGGAGCGGGTCCGGGCGCTACGCGAGCGTGGACTGACCCTGCCCGAGATCGCCAAGGCCCTCGGCGTGAGCGAGAGGACAGTCTTCCGCTACCTGTTCTCAGCGCCCTCATAAAGAGTGAGACGAGGGGCGGCAAGGTCGTTGGTTAATGTCCGTTTGCTATCGGAAGGCCAAGCTCGTCGACCCGACGCATCAACTTCGTTCTCATCTCAGGCCCCCTCCCCCCGTCTCTCCTCAAGCGTCCCAACTTGTTCATTTAACTCGAAATGTTCATGCAACATGGGTAGCTTGTCAAGGATAGCACTCGCCGCGGACAGCTTCACCATGGGCGCGGGGACTCCGCATGATCCTCGCGAGCATCTCGACGGCCTGCGACGCCTCGGACGAGAGCTTGCCGACTGCCTCGGAGACCAGCGCCGACCGCAGCTCGTCGACCTTGGCCCGGACCCGGGGGGACCGGTTCCAGCGCTTTGCCGTCCGCTCGCCGATCCCGATGCGCTGCGCCGCCTTGAGCAGCGGCTCGCCGGAGGCGACCGCCAGGGCCAGCAGGGCGGCCTTACCGGGGTTCCGGGGCTCGGGGGACTGTCGGGGGCTGCGAGGCATCGGGGCGGCTCCTCGGGGCCATTGCGGGCCTCTGGGGGGCGATTCAGGAC
>JBJHCD010000459.1:0-5373 GCA_050485845.1 Pirellulaceae bacterium
CGGCGGCGAACTGCAGGAGATGTTCCTGACGGCGGTCGCCCTCGCCGTCGCGGTCGTGCCCGAAGGCCTGCCGGTTGCCTTCACCGTGGCGATGGCCCTCGGGGTGAGCCGACTGGCCAAGCGCAACGCGCCGGAAGAGATGGTCGAGAAGGCCGTCGAGATGGGGTTGGTGGAAGAGGAGGTTGCCTTGCGAACGCTGGGCGAGGAAGTTGGACTCGACTATGTCGACCTGACCTCCACGCCGGTCGATCTTTCGCTGCTGGACACCTTTCCGAGCAAGCTGATCCACCGCCAGAGTCTCTTTCCCGTTCGCCGGGACAATGGTCAGCTGGTGGTTGCCACCTGCGATCCGTTTGACCTCTATCCCATTGATGAAGTCAGCGCGGCGACCGGTTTGGTGGTCACCCCCGTCCTGTCCGCTCGACGCGAAATCGACCGCCTGATCAAGGCCCACCTCGGTGTTGGTAGCGAGACCATCGAAGGACTTCTCCAGGCCACCGATGGAGTGGAACTTCTGAGCGGAATCGAGGTCGAGGACTCCGAAATCTCGGAGATGGCCGAGGAGGCCTCGGTGGTCCGCCTGGTGAATGAAATCCTCTTGGAGGCGGTGGAGTCCCGGGCGAGTGACGTTCACATTGAGCCACAGTCGAAGGGACTTTCGGTCCGATACCGGATCGACGGGATGTTGGTGCCGCAGCACATGCCTCCCGAAATTCATCGTTTCGAGTCGGCAATCATCAGCCGCTTGAAAATCATGTCCCGGCTGAACATTGCCGAGAAGCGACTCCCGCAAGACGGCCGCATGAAGCTGAAGGTCTCGGGACGCGAAATCGATGTTCGTGTCTCGGTGATCCCGATGATTCATGGCGAGGGGGTCTGCATGCGTATTCTCGACAAGGGGAATATGACATTCGATCTCCGGAAATTGGGGATGGAGGAACATACCTATCGCCCATTCCATGAGTTGATTCAGCTTCCTCACGGGATCATTCTGGTCACGGGGCCGACCGGTTCGGGTAAGACAACAACGCTGTACAGCGCGCTGATTGAGATCAATAAGCCGGACACGAAAATCATCACCACGGAAGATCCGGTGGAATATCAGCTTCCCGGGATCAGTCAGATTCAAGTCCATTCCAAAATCGGGCTCACGTTCGCTCAGTCCTTGCGCAGCATCCTGCGTCACGATCCCGACGTCGTGCTGGTCGGGGAAATCCGCGACTTGGAGACGGCGGAGAACGCAATTCAAGCGTCACTCACCGGCCACTTGGTCTTCAGCACGCTGCATACCAACGACGCGTCAGGGGCCTTCACGCGAATGGTCGACATGGGAGTCGAGCCCTTCCTGGTCGCCAGCACCGTGGAAGGGATCATGGCTCAGCGCCTGATCCGCAAGCTCTGCCCCGAATGCAAAGAACCCTACGATGCCCTGGGGGAGGAGATTCCGAGCGACTTTCCCTTCGCGGATCTGAGTGGTCCCATTTACCGAGCCAAGGGTTGTCGCAAATGCCGCAATCTCGGTTACAGTGGGCGAATGGGTATCTACGAATTGCTGCTGACCAGCGAAGAGATTCGGTCCTTGGCGCACGATCGCAAGAGTACCTGGGAAATCAAGCAAGCCGCCATTCGCAACGGAATGGTGACTCTCCGGGAGGACGGCTGGAAAAAGGTCCTGGCGGGCCGCTCGACGGTCGAGGAGGTGACGCGAGTGACCAAGGGGGACCGGCTGATGGCCGCGCTTCAAGAATCGGCGATATCGGAAGAGAGCGACCTCGAAGTAGTCCAACCGCAACGGTGACAACATGCCAGATTTTGCCTACGTGGCTCGAGACGCCACCGGCCAGCGCGTGACGGGAATCGTCGCGGCGGCCACCGAACGCGAGGCGCTGAATATTCTGGGGGGACAGTCCCTGTTTCCCTTGGAAGTGAAGTCCAAAGCCCCCGAGAAGGATTTCGGATTCGGGGGGAAGGTACGCGGTCAGGTGCTGGCGGTCACGTTCGCCCAGATGGCGGCCCTGCTGCGAAGCGGCGTTCCCCTCCTGCGATCTCTGCGAGTGATTCGCGATCAATCCTCCAGCAAGAACCTGAAGGCGATCCTCACGGATATCCATGATCGAGTGGAAGATGGAGCGACGCTGGCCGAAGCGATGGCTCGACATCCCAAGGTCTTCGGAGAACTGCCCGTCAGCATGGTTCGAGCTGGTGGGGAGGGCGGATTCCTCGAAGAAGCCTTGGAACGGGTGGCACAATTCACCGAAGAGTTTGAAGACTTAAAGGCGCGAACGGCGGGAGCCTTGGCTTACCCGATGTTCCTCGCCGTGGCTGGAACCTTGATCGTTGCTGGTTTGATGATCTTCTTTGTCCCCAAGTTCGCCATGATGTTCGACCGCTTGAGGGCTCGAGGAGAACTCCCCGTCACCACGGACCTGCTGCTATGGGTCAGCGAGATGATGCGGTCCTGGGGATGGCTGATCCTGATCGCCGGCTTTGGCGCCTTTCTGCTCGTGAAGGCCCAGATTGCCAAGCCGCGAGGGAGACTGATCTGGGATCGATTCAAGCTGGCCATTCCCATCGTGGGAGGTGTCTTTCAGAACTTGGCCGTCGCTCGCTTTTGCCGAGTTCTCGGGACGCTGCTGCGAAACGGGGTTCCGATTCTCAAGTCGTTGGAAATTGCCCGAGACGCGGCGGGAAACCGAGTGCTGTCGATTGCGATTGAAAGGGCGAGTGAGAATATCACGTCGGGAGAAAAACTGGCCACGCCCCTGCGGGCCAGTGGCTATTTCCCGGCCGACGTGGTCGAGATGATCGCCGTGGCCGAGGAAGCCAATACGCTGGACGAGGTGCTGGTGGGAATCGCCAACGGCTTGGAAAAGACCACCAGTCGGCGACTCGACCTGTTCGTCCGGTTGCTCGAGCCCATGATGTTGCTGATCCTGGCCGGTTTCGTGCTGTTCGTCGTCTTCGGCTTGCTGCTCCCGGTCATTAAGATGAGCAGTACGTTGTAAGTCTCGACCCGTATTGAGTTTCGCGTCACCGATCCGCCAACGGTTTCCCCAAGAATTTGACTCCCGCCCGAAACGTAACGAAACGGAACGGGTTTAATATTTAGCGGCTTGAAAACCCAATATCCTGGAAGGAGGATTTGCCATGAAAAAGCTTGCTCGCACGCGTCGTCCGTGTCGTCCTAGTCGTCGAAATCGCGGTTTCACGCTGATGGAAGTCTTGTTGGTGCTGGTCATCGTCGTCATGCTCGGCGGTACCGCTTCGCTGTTCTTAGTCAATATCCAGACGAATGCCTACAAGGATGCGGCTCGCACCCAGATCAATCAATTCAAACAGGCCCTGGACCTCTATCGGATGGATGTGGGAATGTATCCCACCGAGCAGCAGGGCTTGGCCGTGCTGCATTCGCCACCTTCCGACCTGAGCAATCCGGCCAAATGGCGTGGGCCCTACATGAAGGACGAGATTCCCCTCGATCCATGGGAAAACCCCTACAAGTACACTCTGCTCGGTCCCGACAAGGTCGAAATCATTTCGTTCGGACCCGACCGAGTGGAAGGGACTGACGACGATGTGCGTGGCTAAGCGCGTTGCTGCTTGCCGAAGTCTCGCCCGCCAGTCGGCGTCTCGCCCAGCACCGGCGCGACGCCGATCGGGGCTCACCATGCTGGAACTGCTGCTGGTTCTGGCCTTGATTGTCGCCGTCGGCGCCGCGGCGATGCCGGCGTTCTTCGGTCCCCTGGAAAACTATCGACTTCGCAAGTCGGCCGAATTGGTCCGAACGCAATGGGAGAAGTTACGGATCCAGGCGATGAGGTCCGGCCAGACGATGATGTTCCGATTCCAGGTCGGAGGAAATCGTTCTCAAGGAGGCCCTTGGAACACGGGCGAGGACATGCTCGAGGGCTCCCCCTTCGCCGGAGGTGGGATGATGATGAATCCGGCCGCTGCCATGCCGGCGGCCGGTGGAATGGGACTCCCGGGGGGCAGCACGTATCAGCTGGAGGAAGAACTTCCCGACCAGGTGATGTTCGTCGGAGTCGAAGCGGCCGCCTCCATGCGGGACGCGATGATTCAGCAGACCGCCGCCGCCATGGCCGGACCCAATCAGCTTCCCGAGGATCAGGCTTGGTCGCCACCGATCCTCTTCTACCCGGATGGCACGTCGTCCACCGTTCGCCTGTTGCTGCAAAACAAGCAGCAGACATTCATCATGATTCGGCTTCGGGGCCTGACCGGAGTTGCTGAAATCAGCGACTTGATGTCGGCCGAGGAACTTCCCCCATGACTCCCCATTGGTCGCTCAACACGACAGGCCCTCCCGGTCGGAGAAATGTTCGACTTCGGGCTGACACCGCACATGGTGGCTTGCCCGGAAGTTGTGGCTTGCCCGGAAGTTGTAGCTTGTCCGCACGTTGTGTCTTGACTGGGCGTCGAGGGGGACGACGGCGGTTTTCGCATTCGCGGCGAGGACTCTCGCTGCTCGAGGCGATCCTGGCCATCGCCATCTTGGGTGGAGCCATTGCGGCCGTCGGCGAGTCGATTCGACTCGGATCGCAAGCCGCCGCCGACGCGCGAGATTTTTCCATGGCCCAACTTTTGTGCGAAGCCAAATTGACGGAATTGGCCAGTGGCCTCCAGCCCCTGATGCCCGTCATGCAGGCCCCCATGGAAGTGGCTCCCGACTGGATGTACTCGGTGGAGGTCGAATCCATTGACCAACAGGCTCTGCTGGCGATTTACGTCACGGTCGAACGCGACCCAACTCAATCCGCTCGCCCACTGAGCGTCACCTTGACTCGCTGGCTGATCGATCCCGACATGCTCCTGCAACTTCGCTCCACGGAAATCGAAATGGAAATGATGCGAGGTTCCGGGGGGGCTGGGTCGATGGGAGGAGGACTCGGCAATGGATAATGACGCACATGCCGTCCGGACCAGGGATCGCCATGGGACGTCGCGACGCTCTGCCCTCACCCTGCTGGAACTGCTGTTGGCCCTGGCACTCAGCGGCCTGATTCTGTACGCCATCTCGATGGCCATCGACCTGCACCTCCGCACGCTGGATGTCCGCCGCACGAATGTCGAGGAAGCTCGACTCGCCCGCTCGGTCCTCAACATGATCGCGAACGATCTTCGCAGTACGCTCCGCTTCGAAGAGGTCGACCTATCCAGTATCGAGCGACTCGCTCAATCCTCGGCAATGGGCGCCGCGGAGAATCTCGGCACGGGTCTCAAGAGCATCAGCACCAGCGTGGAGATGCTCGCATCGAACGCCGAGGAGAGCTCGAGCTCGATTCTCGAGATGGCTGCGGCCAACGACGAGGTCGCCGAGAGCATGTTCAACCTCGCGGCTTCGGTGCAGCAGAC
>JBJHCD010000460.1:0-5356 GCA_050485845.1 Pirellulaceae bacterium
GAGGACGGGCTCGATGCCGATCAGCGCAAGGACATGCAGGTTGGCGTAGATCCCAGCGGCGGCTATCTCGTCATTCCGGCAATCTCGTCCCGTACCATGACGATCGTGCGGGAATCCTCGCCGGTTGCCGTCACCGTAGGGGAGAAACAACCACCATGGGGCCGCGCAAAGGGGCCTTCATCCAAATCGACCCACTAAGGGGAAGTATACCGCGCGGTGGGAACGAGGAGAAAAAAACGCGACCTGCCGGCCACTTTCCAAGAGGGGCTGGGCCCGACTTTCCCTCCACGTCCTCCGAACGGGTTGGCCTGTGTTTCTGGAGCATCGGCTCGCAAGCGAGCCAAGGTTCTGGGAGACGGATGGGCATTGGCGACGCATTTTTTCCAGGTAGAATTCGAGGAGCGCTCCGGAAGGCGGATGTTCGGACGCTTCGTGTTCGTTCGACCAGCCGTGTTTCCTACCTGATCAATACAGTCCGATTGGGACCGGTTTGATCCGGACAGTTCGAGCGGGACGCCCCCGGGTTCGGCACGGGCTGAGGAAGTTCCATGCCAAGGTATCATTGGATGTCCAACTCGATCCGACAAGTTTCTCTGGGGCATCTCTCGGGGCAGTTCCCGCTTCGACGATCCCCGTTCTACCCGTCATGCCGATCCTGTCTGTCATGCCGATCCAGCCCGTTCTGCCCGGTAACGCGATTCTGCCTGTTCGGGGTTATTCTCGGTTTTCTGCTTGGTCCCGGTTTGCTGTCTCACGCAGGGGCGCAGGGGTATCCACCCCAGGAAGCGGCCCGGCGAATGACGGTTCCCGACGGATTCGAGGTCACGCTGTTCGCTTCGGAACCGCTCGTCCGCCAACCGGTCGCGATGGAATTTGACGACCGAGGCCGGATGTGGGTGATCCAGTATCTTCAGTATCCGAATCCCGCGGGCCTGGAACGAGTCGAGGTCGACCGATACTCACGGACCATTTATGACCGAGTTCCCGAACCGCCACCCCACGGCCCCCGCGGTGCGGATCGCATCACCATCCTCGAGGATACCACCGGGGATGGGATCGCCGATTCCGCCAAGGATTTCGTGGATGGATTGAATTTGGCAACGGGGCTCGCCTTCGGGCATGGAGGTCTCTTTGTGTTGCAGGTTCCCTATCTCCTGTTCTATCCCGATCACGACCGGGATGATGTGCCGGATGGAGATCCGGAAGTCCTGGTATCTGGGTTCGGAATGGAGGATGCCCACTCGGTGGCGAATTCCCTGACCTGGGGTCCTGATGGTTGGCTCTATGGTTGCCAGGGAAGCACCGTGACGGCCCGAATCGGTGAATACGAATTTCAGCAGGGGGTCTGGCGATATCATCCGCTGACCAAAAAGTTCGAGTTGTTTTGTGAAGGGGGAGGCAACTCCTGGGGACTCGACTTCGATGATGATGGCCAATTGCTCTACAGCACCAACTTGGGCGGCTATTGCATGCTGCATGGGGTTCAAGGTGCCTATTACTGGAAGAGTTTTGGAAAGCATGGGGCGCTGCACAATCCACATGCTTATGGCTATTTCGACCATGTCCCCCATGAGAATTTCCGTGGAGGGCATGTCACCGTGGGTGGCATCCTCTATCGAGGCGATTCCTTTCCGCCGCAATTTCGGGGCAAATACATCGGAGCGGATCTGCTCGGACACGCTGTTTACTGGCATGACATTCAGCGGCGAGGTTCGACATTCCAATCCAGCCATGGCGGTGAACTGCTGCTGGCCAACGATACGTGGTTCGCTCCCACCGACCTGACGATCGGCCCCGACGGAGCCGTCTATGTTTCCGACTGGCATGACAAGAGGACGGCCCATCCCGATCCCGACGCGGAATGGGATCGGACCAACGGTCGCATCTTTCGCATTGCGGCCCAGGGGACTCCCCGTGCGGCGATTCTCCCCGTGGCGGATCGATCGAGCGAGGAATTGCTGAGCGACCTGCATCATTCCAACCAGTGGCATGTCCAGGTGGCCCGGCGCCAACTGGCCGCTCGCCGGGATCCGAGCGTGCATGCTCCGCTGCTCGACGACCTGCTGCATCACGAGGATCCCCACGTTGCTCTCCGGTCGCTTTGGGCTTTGTACACCAGTGGAGGATGGACGCGTCCATTGGCGATGGAATTGCTCGGGCATCCCGCTGCAGGCATTCGGGAGTGGACCGTGCGGTTGATCGGTGATTTTCCAGATGGTTTTTTCGAGCCAGAAGGGGATCTGGCGGAAAAGCTGACCGAAATGGCTCAGCACGATCCGAGTGTTCGGGTCCGGATGCAGCTTGCCTGTACCGCCCGGCGACTCGACCCCCGACATGCCTTTCCCCTGCTTCTCGCCCTGCTCGCTCGTGACGAAGACCGGAACGACCCCTACTTGCCACTGCTGTTGTGGTGGGGAGTGGAGCAACATGCCGATTCCATTCGTCAAGAGGGACTCGAGCGAGTGATCTCGACAGAGGCCTGGCGGCAACCGCTGGTTCGCGACGTGGTCCTGCCTCGTTTGGTGCGTCGCTACTTGGCCGAGAAAACAGAACCGGGAGACATGGCCTCGGCGGCAATCTTGAACTCGGCCCCAGGCGATCAGGTTCGGTCTCTTTGGAATGCCGCCGATGTGGGAATGGGAAGTTATCGATCGGAGGTCGCCTCCGAGTTGGTGGATCATTTCCAACAACATTGGGACGAGCGGACGGAAGATGTCCTCTTGATCCGTCTCTTGTCACGCGTCGGATTCGAGGCCGCTCAGCATCGTGCCCTGCAGCTAGCTGGGGATTCCACCACCCCGGACGCTTTGCGTCGAGCGATGCTGCAGTTATTGGGAGAGCTTCCGACGCTCGATGGTCCGGCACCGTTGGTCCAGGTGCTGGAAGAACGGGAGGCGGACGAGTCGGTGCGGTTGGCGGCCCTGGAAGCCTTGGCTCGACGCGATACACCCGAGGTCGCGTCGAACTTGCTGGGAGTGTTTCTCACCGGTTCCCCCGCGTTGCGACAACGCATTGCCTCGACGATGCTCAGCCGACGCTCCTGGGGGGCCGCACTTCTCTCGGCCGTGGATCAGGGGGTTGTCGAGGCGGATTCACTGGCCCTGGAATCGGTCCGCCGCGTGGCCCTACACGAAGACGAACAACTCGACGCGCTGGTCCGCAAGCATTGGGGACGCCTCTCCAGCGGTACCGAGGAAGAGTTGCTGGCGGAAGTCCGGCGGCTGAACAATGATCTCCGAGCGGCCGGCGGCCGATTTGAACCAGGACGAGAGGTGTTCCGCCAACGGTGTGCTTCCTGCCACCGTCTGCACGGCGAGGGGACGGAGATCGGTCCCGGCCTGGACCACGCGAACCGGCGTGATCGCGACTATCTGTTGGTCAGTATTGTCGATCCGAGCGCAGTGGTGCGGAAGGAATACGCCAGTTACACACTTCAGATGCTGGACGGACAAGTGCTGACCGGGTTGATCGTTGAACAGTCGGCCGATCAGATCACGCTGGTTGACAACCAAGGGAATCGTCGCGCGGTTCCCTCCAGCGAAGTGGACGTGATCGAGGAATCGCCGATCTCACTGATGCCCGAGGACTTGCTGCGAGACTTGGCCCCCCAGCAACTTCGGGATCTATTTCAGTTTCTTCAGGGCGATCCGTGAGGACGAGTTTCACGATAGCGATAACCGCCGATTCCTCGGCTCGTTGACGTCCCCACGAGGTGAATGCTACGCTTGGGGCTCTCATGTCGCCCGAATCGGTCGATTCCTCGGCGATAACACCCGAAGTGGGAGTGGCCCTTTTTAGTTGTATTTGGCTGCATCTGGCTGTATTTGGCCCGCGTGTCGGCTGCGGAGAGCGAAACGAATCGATGAGCACGAACTGGTTTTGTCTCGAGGAGGAGACGGCGGTTGTCATTGGCGGAACCGGGATCCTGGGGGGAGCGATGGCCCGCGCTCTCGGTTCGGCCGGGGCGAAGGTGGCCATCGTGGGTCGGAGTGCCGAGCGAGGGGAGGCAACGGTCCGAGCGATTCAGGAGGCCGGGGGGACAGCGATGTTCCAGACAGCCGATGCCCTCGATCCCGAATCACTTCGCAAGGCGCGCGAGGCCATTACCGGCCAGTTCGGCTCGGCCAGCATCCTGGTGAATGCGGCCGGAGGGAACCGACCCGACGCTACACTACCACCGGGCAGTGATTTCTGCCAGCTTCCCCTGGAGGCTTGGCGGGGTGTGTTCGACCTGAACTTGGTCGGCGGGGTGTTGCTTCCCAGTCAGATCTTTGGCGAAGCCATGGTCGCCGCCGGCCGAGGGAGCATTATCAACATTGCCTCGATGGCTGGAATGATACCCCTGTCGCGAGTCGTGGCCTATTCGGCGGCCAAGGCAGCCGTGATCAATCTAACTCAGTTCCTCGCTCGCGAATGGGCCACTCGGGGTGTCCGCGTGAATGCGATCAGCCCCGGCTTTTTTCCCGCCGAACAGAATCGTGCCCTGCTCTATCGTGAGGATGGCAGTTACACCGAGCGAGGACAACAGATCATTAACCACACACCGATGGCTCGCTTCGGGACGGCGGAGGAACTGAGTGGCGCGGTCGTCTGGCTGGCAGCCTCTCGAGCTTCCTCGTTCGTGACCGGGCAGAATATCGTGGTGGATGGAGGGTTCTCCTCCGTGACGATCTGACCCGAAGTCGACGGGGAATCGAACCGAGGGATCCCACTATTCTGACCGAATAGATAACCCGAACCTACAGCCCGAACAGATAGATCATTGACACCCTTTACAGCGTAGAGATTTCCATGTCGCAACTGACAATTCGCCAAGACGCGTGCCAACTTGATTTTCTCTCCCTGGGTGCACTCGTTCACCGTTTGGATCCGGGGATCATTCCCTTTCGCAAGGCCAAGAGCTTCGACGTTCATGTTTCGGGTGGCGAGTACAATGTGGCCGCCAACCTGTCGGACTGCTTCGGCCTCCGAACCGGGATTGCCACCGCCATGGTCAACTACGGCATCGGCGAACTGGTGCAGGCTCGAGTTCGAGAAATGGGAGTGACGCCATTCTATAAGTGGTTCCAGCATGACGGCGTGCAGGGGCCGAATATCGCCACGGTCTACAGCGATCAGGGTGCGGGAATGCGGCCCCCCGTGGTGTTCTACAACCGGTCCAACGAGGCAGGGGGAATGCTGAAGCCGGGCGACTTCGATTGGAAGGGGATCTTCGAGGGAGGTGTCCGTTGGTTCCATTCCGGAGGTATCTTCGCGGCACTCTCGCCGACCACCTCGGAACTGATTGTCGAGGGGATGCAGGCGGCCGGCGCCGTGATCGGCGGCGAGGGGAACGGCGGGGTGATCGACCCCCGGG
>JBJHCD010000461.1:0-5354 GCA_050485845.1 Pirellulaceae bacterium
AAGTAGAAGTAGAAGTAGAAGTACGATGTAAGTGTCATGGGAAAGCGGTGCCGGATGGAGTCGATCCTTCCCGACAGCGATGAACCCCTTCGGTAACCCGTAAGTTTACCGGGTCCCATAGCCGCTTTCAACGAAAACCGGGTGCGAGCCGGCTACCCCCCCCCATCGCGTGCCCCCTCCGGCTGTCCTGGGAATCAGGGAATGACTTCGCCGCCGGCATGAGTCAACATTGCCCGCAGAGTTTCCGCTTCGATGGTTCGCTCCAAACGGCGCGCCGAACCGTCGAGCATCAATACCCAGGTCTCGTCTCGATCGCCGAAAAAGCTGTCGATCAGGTTCTCTGGATCAAGCTGCCAGGGCTCGGGATTCGTCCAGGGAATTGCGCTGTCGACCGGCGCGATGGCGGCCGCGATCGTATTGGAGACTCCATCTTTGACTTCGGAGAACTTCCGGGGCGGCCCGTCGCCCTGCCAGAGCGAGCCTTCCAGTACCGGGAAGCGAATGCGGGTATGACCAGGAGGAAGCCGGTCGCTCGGCAGCGTGAAGGCCGGAATCACGGTTTCCGTGAAGATCTGATTCTCGGGACTATCCCAAGGCTTGTCCAAATGGAACTGGTTGTACATCGCCATTTGCTCCAAGTAGGGGAGCAGGTAGACCCGCCCACTTAGAAGCCCTTTCCCCTCGGGCGTCACCGATGCGCGAGGAGGAAGAGTCTGGTGACTGTCATGATAGTTGTGGATCGCCAAACCGATTTGCTTCAGTTGATTCGCGCCATCGGTCGGGCCTTGAATGGGCGGATGGGGTAACGTTTTCAGCATTCCCTGGATGACATCCGACGACAGTTCGATCGTTAATTCCGAGCCATCCAACCGAATGGGAATGGTGTCCTGGTTCGGCCCCTCGTCTTGCTCCGACTCGCTTGGCATTGGCAGTAGCCCCACAAGTTCCCGCAAGGACTCGCCCAACCGCTCGGCGGAGCCTTGATCCACTGCCACCAACCGCAACATCACCTCGGGACTCGGCGGAAGTTGCCACTCCACCGAAATCACTGTCGTGGCTTCCACCCATTGCCGCGGCGAGAGTTGCAGCGGAATCATGCTCGGCAACTGATCCGGCCAGAGCGCGGCTAGTTCGTCACGATGACGCCTGGGAAGACTGATCAATAGACGATGTGGCAAGGTGGCCTGTTTGGCCAAGGGAGTAAACCGAGCGGTCAGGGACTCGATGACCTCGGGCGAAGGTTCATTGATTCGCTGTTCGAGTCGTCGCCAAGTTGCATCGGTGCTCACGCCCACCAGATGCTCGTGCTGTTGAACTCGAAAACCATATCGCTCGGGAACTTGCTTGATTCCCATCTCCAGCAGCGCGCGGACCCCCTCGGGTTCGTCGCATGGGATCAGCAACATGCTTTCATGGACGACGTTTCGCAGTGACATCAACAGGAAAACTCGATTCGCCCCCGCCCCCAGCAGTGATGCGCGAGTTGCTTCGGATATCACCAAGAGGGGCTCGGGAAGCGGCTCGGGAAGCAGTTGGAGTTCCCCGCCCCACTGCACCAATCGCCGTGGGGAAATGTCCTCCAGATTCAGTTCCAATATCAAGACCGTCTCTTCGTCCAGCCACTTCGCGATCAGAGGACTTTGCTGCTCAACGACTTTCTCATCTGCTTCACTCGCTTTATCTACCTCGTCAGCCTGGATGGCGAGCGATGCCGAGGCGATCAGAAACACCATCGACAAAATGCTCGGCAATAACCTCCATCGGCGAGAACCGAATGGCGAGGCTCCAGGTACCCCCGGGACGGGACGGATACGAAAGGATGGAATCATGATCATGGTAGGAAGCCCTTGGCTGATGTCGTGTCGGTGACTCGTGATGGAAATCGGGAGAAGCTCCAGGGTGCTCGTCAATTCTCCCGAAGCTGCAGAATCAAATGGGGAAGTCTCCAGCCGGTTGAGGTGGCGGACCGCTGGAGTATGACTCGCTGGGGGGAAACTCGTTCATAGGCGAACGGGCCGTTCACAACGGGGTCGGGCCAGGCGGGGACGGGGTCGAGCTGATCCAGTTGTTCGGGAAATTCACCATGTCGAGCGGCATGCATCCGCAGGGCTTCCACAGTGGCCAGAACGGCCACCGTCTGGAGGCCCCGTTTCTCGGCGTCACTTGCCGCTCGAATGGCGGGAAACATCATCATCGACATCGCTCGGGCCGGCGGGAATGGGACAGGACCTTCCTCACGGTAGTCCAACATGTCGAAGGGTTCGCTTAATTCACGGATCCGTTCATGTCCCAGCGAGGCCGGCAGCAGCAACCACTTCAGCTGTTCATCGCGAACCTTTTCCATGTCACGTAGCGTGGCCCTGGCTATCGCCTCGGAGGGTGTCATGTCGCTGGGGTCCACTCCATCACGCCGCAAGGCTTCCCGCGCTGCTCCATCCATCATCACCATCATGGCTCCCGCCCCAAGTCGGAGGAACGCACGACGGGCCCTCTGCTCACCGCTCGGCCGTGAAGTCGGTCCCCCTGAGGCCATTTGCTGAAACTCGTCGATCCCCTCCAGAAGTCGCTCACGCCAAGTACTCGCGTCGTGCTTTTCATCCGGCAGTGTTCGCAGCTTGTCGAACGCACGAGGCATAATTCCGAGTTCGAAGGCGACAGACTCTCGCATGTCCCAAACTGAACTGGGGATGGTGGCCAGGGCCCAGTAGTAATTCGGAGCGTCTGGAAGGGTCATCGCCAGGCGAAGCTCCTCCAGGATGATTCCCGTGATCGCAATGCCAACCAATCGACCGATGATGACGGGAGTGGCGGAACCGGCCACTTCGCCCAACCGTAATCCATTTTGCAAACTCCGCAGCGCATCCTCCTGCCGCCCTTCGGCCAGGGCCAAGCGGGCTTCCAACTGCAGGAGTCGCGCGAGTTGCCGCATCCCTTGGATCTCGGGCAGTACCAGCGTGAACAGCTTCGTTCCGCTCATCGCCTCGAAGCGAGGATCGGGAACCGTCGGTTCGCCGTGGGGCAGGTCACGAAGCTCCTCCAAGACCGGCTGAACGTGATCCAGGTAAGCACGAATTTCCTCGCGAGGAAGGTCGGCAAGGTCGGCGCTGATCCAATCTGAATATCGCTCCGCAAACTCCCGGTCTCGTTCAGCTCGATCCGGAAGTTCGGCATTCAGCAGCAGCGCCCGCTGCACCTGAACCATGGCATCTCCCCGCAATCTCTTCTCCGCCGGAGGCCAGAACCGAATTCGCAGAGCCGGAATGGGCTCGTCGGCCGGAGAGACCTCCATCACTTGCGGTTCCTCTTCCTCGGTTCGCGGCACCGGCGGTGGAGGCTTCCCCTCCCCCGGTCGCACCACCAGTACCTGTCCTGCCGCGGCGGTACCGAGCAGGACCGTCAGCAGCAGGCTACAGCCGAGCCGACCGAGCATCAGCAAGCGGCCGGCAAGCCTCGCGTCGGTAACCCCATCCCGCGAAAAGCAAGAGCGAGAGCGAGAGCTAAAAAGCCCAACGCGTAATGGTCTTGTGAATGGAAGCCCGTCGCTGTCCATCCGGCGAGTTGATTGGTCATCATGTCGAACCACGGGGCGACCTCCAAGGAGCAGAAAGCTGTAGGTGGATGCGGGACAATGCAGGAAAACGCGGGAAAATGCGGGAAGAGACTGGAAAATGTGCGAAAATGCCAAGTAACGAGGACGAGCGAAAAGAGAAGCGGAATGACCGGCGGAATGAGCAGCAGATTCTGTGAGTTACTGAAGGAAGCTCTCCAAGAATTGTGTTCGCAACTTCACCACCTCTCGTAGCGAGGTTGGCTGGGTGAATTCCATGTGCAGCGGGCTCGATTTTCTCCATCCGGATTCTGGGCGCCCGATCTCCTTTCCAGTTCGGTCGCTCGGTGGCGTGCCGCCACGAAGTGGACCGGCGACCGGCGACGATGGATCATGGATCTGAGCCATGAGACTCTCCATCCGTTCCAGGCGGCCAGATGCCGGCCGCCAGCCTTGCGGTCGAAGGTTGTTGCTTCCCGACACTTCGTCCATTCGCGGTAACCAACCGAGCAAGCTTGTCCGGAGCCAGTCACTTCCCACGTCCCAACCATTCGGACTCCGGTGCCGATCCCCATTCGAACTCTTGCTCTCTTCGTGGCTGCCATGCTCCTGGGCTTCCTCGCGAGTTTCTACTTTCCCAGCCATGTCGGATCCCAGCGACTCAAGTGGCTGACCGGCCGGCGTCGTCTGTTCCGCTGGAACGACCTGTTGCTCCTGCCGGATGGCTCGCAGTTCCTCGCGGGCGGCCGCCAGGAGAGCTTCCTGCTGCCGCCAACTGGCCAGATAGCCCACCGTCGTTCCCAGGGTGAGCAGCAACAACGCAGAGGCAACCAAGCCGAGATGACTCCAGGGCGTCCGGCTATTGGACGTTCGAACGCCTGCCGCTCGATGCGCCATCCCGGCCGCATGGCCGGCCTGGTAAAACGCCATGGCGGGGTCGATTCCGCTGGCCATCGGAGTTCGCTGGGCTAGTTGACGAGCGAACTGGGAGAGTTCGGGACTCCCTTCCGCCGCGCAGTCATGTTCCGCATTGCGCGGCGAGCCCACTTGCGTCGGGCGTCCGGCAGGCAAGTGGTGCTCTGCCGGTGGTCGTTGTTCAGGAGACATCACGGTTTCTCCGCCAGTAAGGAAGAAGCGTTCGAGGGAGTCGAGCAGAGGGAACGGAGTTCGGCCAGGGCGCGCTGGTACTGCCGGTGGACGGTGGAGCGAGATCGGCCGAGAATGTCGGCGATCTGCTGAAAAGTCAGCTCCCCCCAGAGGTGCATGACGATAATCTGCCGGTCGTCGTTTTGTAGCCGCTGTAGTTGGCGAGTGATCTCGAGTGAACTCCATTCCTCGCTCATTTCCGTTGGGTTTTCCGCCAGCCAGGAGGACTCGGCCGCCCGAGCCTGCTCACGGCGGCGGCGGCGAGATCCCTCGCGATGCCAGGCGAGGAGCTGATTGCGGAGGACCCGAACCAGCCAGGCGACCGGATCTTTCGGCACTTCGGATTGTACGGCCAAGCGGACGAACGCCTCTTGAACGGCGTCTTCGGCCGGTTCTCCGATCGAGCGCGCGATCAGCAGCAGCCGATCGACATGCTCGGTCCAAATCTGGTGAAGTACCGCGGGCTCGATCATCGTTTTCTGGAAATTCCCTCGAGTTTCCTCGCCATCGTGGGAAGTAGCAATTACTCTCAAGGATGACGCCAAGGGGACTCGATCCCAAGTGTTTTCGGAAAATAGCCGAAAAATTGGGGCAACTTGTCTCCAATGCGTTTGGAGCGGCCCGAGTGCGGAATACACCGATCCGGCCGATTACATAAGCC